>JAYSYX010000170.1:0-11442 GCA_043727235.1 Bacteroidota bacterium | reverse complement strand
GTTCTATATTAGTAGGCATGGCAGATGGTGGTGTCACCGGAAATAAAACTGAAGCAACAAATGGTTTATTTGATTTTTGGTTAATTAAAATAGATGATCTTGGAAATATTTCCTGGCAAAATTCTATAGGTGGTTCCGGACAGGATTATGTTTTTATAAATCCTGTAGCTCAAACTTCCGATAACGGATATATCGTTGCCGGATATTCGCAAAGTGTAATTAGTGGTGATAAAACTGAAGCCAATACAGGTTCATGGGATTATTGGATATTGAAACTAACATCAGGGGGTTCAATTACCTGGCAAACAGTATTAGGCGGTTCTGGTGGAGATTATGCAAATGCAATTAATACAACAGCAGATGGAGGATATATTGTTGGAGGATATTCCTACAGCGGAATTACCGGAGAAAAAACAGAGGCAAATATTGGTGATGCAGATTATTGGGTGATGAAATTAGAAGGCACTGGTTGCGTACCGTTTACTGAAATTTGTAATGGTATCGACGATAATTGTAATGCAATTATTGATGACGGTATTGTTGAAACTATTTCCATTTCAGCCGGAGGTGCCACTACTTTTTGTCAGGGTGGAAATGTATTATTAACTGCAACGCATTCAGGTGAAACTGTGCAATGGAAAAAGAATGGAGTAAACATTCCCGGTGCAACATCCGAAACGTATTTAGCTACCACAAAAGCAACCTTTACTTGTGTAACTACAAGCGATTGCGGAACCGCAACTTCATCGGGTATCGTTGTTATTGTAAATAAAAATCCTGTCGCAACTATTACTGCCGGTGGTGCCACAACCTTCTGCGCAGGAGGTTCGGTTGTATTAACTGCAAATGCAGGTGGAGGATTGAGTTACCAATGGTACAAAGGAGCATCACTTTTAGTGGGTGAAACATCAATAAATTACACTGCAACAATTGCCGGTAATTATAAATGCAGAGTTACAAAAACTGCGACGGGGTGTTTTAAGAATTCGAATGTGATAGCGGTTAGTGTCCCTTGTCGTGAAGAGTTTAATGCCAATTCAAATATTAAGGTCTATCCAAACCCGGCAACTACCTCCATCAATATTGAAGCTGGGAATACTGACCAAAAAACCATTTTTATTTTAGATGCAATTGGTCAAACAATCCAAATAATTAATTCCGGTAAAAAAAGTACATTCATCAATCTTTCTAATCTTCCTTCAGGTATATATTTCATAAAAATACAGAATGGTGATACCAATATAACTGAACTTTTTACTAAGCAATAATATATAGAATTGCTAAATGTTAAATGCTGAGCTATGAAGGTATAATGTAAAATAGAAAAGGGAATATGATTTGATAAAACCTTTAATATTTATTCCATTCTTACAGGTAAAATTTTAATATAGGATTAATTCCTAGATTGATTCAAATATTTTATTAAATTTACCAATGTAAATGCTTTAATTATGAAATACAGCATAATTCTAATGCTATTTAATGTATTTCGGCTCTTTTATATCACTGCTCAAACACCGGATATAGAATGGCAAAGCTCATATGGAGGACTTAATGGGGATAATTTATCTGAAATGAAACAAACAGCAGATGGAGGCTTTATTTTAGCTGGAACATCCTATTCCGGAATTTCAGGAATAAAAACGGAGGCTGGTTTTGGAAACGGAGACTATTGGATCATAAAAATAGATGCTTTGGGCAATATAGAATGGCAAAATACGATTGGCGGCACTGTAAACGATTTCCTGACATGCATAGATTTAACTGATGACGGCGGTTATATTATTGGCGGTTATTCCAATTCCCCTGTAAGTGGTGATAAATCGGAAAATGGTTTAGGGTACTTCGACTTTTGGATATTAAAGTTAGATGTTAACGGAGAAATTGTGTGGCAAAATACTTTGGGAGGTAATTCTTTTGACGCTCTAATTACTTTGAAACAAACTTTGGATGGTGGGTACATTTTAGGAGGTAATTCAAGCTCCGGTATATCCTTCGATAAAACAGCAGGTAGTTTTGGTTTCGATGATTACTGGGTGGTTAAACTCGATAATACCGGTAATATAATCTGGCAGCAAACCTTAGGTGGAACTAGTGTTGATATTTTAACCGATCTGCAATTAACCAACGATAATGGTTTCATTATCGCGGGCCATTCCATATCGGGTATTTCGCCATTAAAATCGGAAGGATTGATCGGAGAATACGATTGTTGGATCATAAAATTGTCAGAGGAAGGTAGTTTGGAATGGGAAAATACCATTGGTGGTAATAAAGCAGATTACGTTTATTCCATAAAACAAACCACAGATAATGGATTTATTTTGGGCTGTACATCAGAATCTGAAATTTCCGGTGATAAAAATGAAAATAGTTGGAAATCTGATTACTGGATATTGAAAGTGGATCTGTCCGGAAATATCGTTTGGCAAAATACTATAAACGCAAGCGGTTATGATGCCATACATGAAGTAATAGAAACTGTAAATGGAAATTTTGTTGTTGGTGGTGTTTCAGGTTCTAAATTGAGTGGGGATAAAACAGAGGATAAAATCGGTTCTGATGACTTTTGGATAGTTCAGTTGGATGAAGTTGGAAATATGGGGTGGCAAAATACCATTGGTGGAGTTAATGCCGATGTGTTGAATAGTTTAAAACAATTATTCGACGGGTCAATAGCCTGTGCCGGCTCCTCTCAATCGGGTATTAATGGTGACAAAACATCAATAAATTATGGCTCGGATGATTTTTGGTTTTTGAAATTATTTCCTGAGGAATGTTACATTCCAACCGGCATTTATACAGATAATATCACAACAACTAAGGCAACGGCTCATTGGGATTTAATTCCCGGTGCTGAATCTTATCAAATTTGGTATCGTGCAGTGGGCGCAGGAACCTGGATCAAAAAAATAGTTTCAGTAAATTTAAAAATATTAAAATTATTAACTCCTGAAACTGATTACGAATATAAAGTGCGTTCAAAATGTAGTGATGGGGAGTTCAGTGAATTTACCGCATTACAAAATTTTACAACTCTGCCATTAAGGAATAGTGAGTTAAACGATGAATTAGATATGAGAGTTTATCCAAATCCTGCATCCAATGTATTATTTGTGGAATTAGAATATAAAATGTCATCATTATCTCTTGAAATTGTAAATGTTATTGGCGAAAAAAATCAACATTTTTCTTATTCTGTTTCAGATAATTTGATAGAAATTGATATTTCGAAATTAACAAATGGAGTTTATATTTTAAATATGTCGGATGAACATATGTATAAATCAATCCAATTCATACGCCAGTAATTAAATAAATGAAAAGTATATTATTTTGGTTAAATCTCATTGCAACAGCATTTACGTTTATAATAAATAATATATAAAATAATAGATGAATGAACGTTCATTCATAGTGATTGTGTTAATTCCTTCATTTTTCCTTTCACAACCCTTCCTTCCCTTGGCCCTTTGAACCTTCTCCTTCGATTCTTCGAATCTTCCTTCAGAATCTTCCTTTCCATTCACTTTACTAATTCAAAAGGTCATTTCACACTAAAAATCAACCATTTCGCCCGTATTAGCTTGAATTTCTAATAGTTTGGGGTTAAATTTCTGAGAAATACACACAATGAAAATTCTTATTTTATTTACTCTAACTCTCTTTGGCAATTGCTTATTTCCCCAAATTCCTGAAATTGAATGGCAGAATACAATAGGAGGTATTAAGAATGACCAAATCTCGACAATTGAAAAAACGTTTGACGGAGGCTTTATTTTAGGTGGATCCACGTATTCTGACGCCTCTGGGGATAAATCTGAAAATGGAATTGGGGAAGGATATTGGGTGTACGACGATGATTTACCAGGATATGTGCATTTTAATTACGCTGATATCTGGATCGTTAAATTAGATGCATTTGGAAATATTGAATGGGAAAATACAATTGGAGGAGATAAATCCGATTTAATTGGTTCTATAATTCAAACGGCTGATGGTGGATACATTATTGGTTCTTATTCACATTCAGGTATTTCCGGTGATAAGACAAACCCCAATTGGGATCCCACATTAAATACAAGCGATTATTGGGTAATAAAATTAAATGGTTTAGGTTCAATTGAATGGCAGAAAACTATAGGTGGAACAGGTGGCGAAGAACTAGAATCAGTTGAACAAACAATGGATGGGGGTTATATTCTGGGGGGAATTAGTGGTTCTGGAATCTCAGGTAATAAAACTGAAATAATTATAGGAGGTGTTGGTGCCGGCGCTGACCTATGGGTATTGAAATTAGATTCTATAGGAAATATACAATGGCAAAATGATATAGGTGGTCCAAGCGAAGAATGGTTACGTTCAATTCATCAAACCACCGATGGGGGATTTATTGTTGGTGCCTATTCAAGATCAAATATAGGTGGCGATAAAACAGAAAATTGCTGGGGGGATGAGGATTATTGGGTGCTCAAATTATCTCCTGAAGGAATTATTGAGTGGCAGAAAACTATTGGTGGGAGCGGTAGAGATTATTTTACGTCACTTATTCAAACTTCTGATGATGGTTATTTAGTAGCAGGTTTTTCCCGCTCTGGAATATCGGGTTTAAAAACTGAGGCAAGTGATATTTATTATGATTATTGGGTATTGAAATTGGATTTATCAGGTAATATTGAATGGCAAAATACAATTGGAGGTGAAAGAGCAGATAATTTAAGGGAAGTAATTCAAACTTCAGAGGGAAATTATATTCTGGTAGGTAGTTCAAATTCAACTATTTCAGGTGATAAAACTGAAGATTATACTGGTGAAATTAGAAATGATGATTATTGGATTATTTATTTAAATGATGTTGGCAATATTATTGGGCAAAAAACAATAGGAGGAATCTTAAGTGATACTCCCCACGGTATAGTTGAATTGGAGGATGGGAGTTTTGTGATTGCTGGAAATTCCTTTTCACCTACTTCTTATGATAAATCAGAGGATTCAAATGGAGAAGGAGATTATTGGGTAATTAAATTTAATTGTTTTGGTATAGTAGAAACCTGCAACACCCTCGACGATAACTGCAACGGCTTAATTGATGATGATATCAATTATATAATTAATATCTCTGCTGCAGGTCCAACAACATTTTGCCAGGGCGGTTCAGTAATATTAAACGCAACAACATCTGGCCCAAATTACCAATGGAAAAAAAACGGAACAAATATTCCCGGTGCAACATCTTCATTATTTACAGTTACCACAAAAGGAACATATTCTTGTGAAACATCAAGTGCATGTGATACAGAATTATCTACAGGAATTTTCGTAAACGTTCAAAAAAATCCACCCACTTCAATTACTGCCGGAGGCGCAACTACATTTTGTGCAGGAGGTTCTGTAATATTAACTGCAAACACTGGAGGCGGACTAAGTTATCAATGGTATAAAGATGCATCATTAATTCCAGGTGCAACATCAATAAATTACACCGCAACAACTGCAGGTTTTTATAAATGTAATGTAACAAAAACAGCAACAGGCTGCAATAAAAATTCGAATGGAATAATGGTAACTGTTCCCTGTAAAGGAGGCGAAGAGTTATCATCAAATTCCAATTTCACTATCTTCCCAAATCCCAATAATGGAACATTCAATTTAGTCTTCAACTCTCAATTTGGAGCGACTTCGCTCTTTGAAGGGGGATTGAGGGGGATGATTTCTCTCCAAATCTTCAACTCCCTCGGCCAGCAAATTTATTCCCAACAAATAAATTCCCCCGATGGAAATATCAATGAAACAATTTCAATAAATAATTTATCAAATGGAATTTATTTTGTGAGATTGAATAATGGAATTAATTATTCAGAACAAAAATTAATAATTGAATAAAAAACGCACATGAAAAAACAAACACTTATTTTATTGCTGCTGACTGTCACTGCCAACTGCATACTCCACAGCCAGGCCCCTGATATCCTGTGGCAAAAATCACATGGTTCTCCGAGGGATGATGCAATGGAAACTACCCTGCTCACGTCTGACGGAGGTTTTTTACTCGCCGGCAGTAAAGCAGTAAGTTTGGTTGACGGATGGGAATATTATATCATTAAACTCAATGCCGCGGGAACTGTTCAATGGCAAAAAGATTTTAATGCCAACGAAGATGATTTTTTACACTCAGCAATTCAAACATCTGATGGAGGATATTTGCTCGGTGGTTATTCTTATTCATCTATATCAGGGGTGAAGACAGAAAATTCGATTGGTGATGCCGACTACTGGATATTGAAATTAGATGCATCGGGAAATTTAATCTGGGAAAATACAATTGGCGGAACAGGCCCCGACAAGTTGATTCAGGTGCTTGAATTACCTGGTGGAGATTATATGTTATCTGGTACTTCCTCCTCGGGAATTGGAGGCGATAAAATAGTAATTACTAATGGCTTTAATGATCTCTGGTTCGTTAAAGTAAATAATACAGGTGGTGTTATCTGGCAAAAAGGAATCGGAGGATCTGGAAATGATGAATTCGTAGAAATGATTGCGACTGCTGACGATGGATTCCTGCTGGGAAATTATTCTGAATCAGAGATCAGCGGTGATAAAACTGAGGTTACAATTGGAACATTCGATAAAGATTATTGGATAATTAAAACGGACGCAAACCTTACGATACAATGGCAAAATGATATTGGATCAGAGGGGCATGATATATTAACAGATATCTCTATAACTGCCTCCGGTGAATATTTGATCGGTGGATATTCATCTTACGGAGGAATTTCAGGAGATAAAATTGAAGCATCCACTAATGAAGATTTTTGGATCTTACGTATTGATATTCTGGGCAATATTGTTTGGCAGGAGACATTACGTGGTACTTATATTGATAAATTATGTGCTTTTTTTGAAATGAGTGACGGTAATTACTTCGTAGGTGGTACATCAAATGGATGGTTCGGGAATGATAAATTGGAAACTGCCATTGGTTTGGACTGCGAATTCTGTTTGGCAGGAGCGAATGATTATTGGATATTGAAAATGGATCCATTAACTCATTTCATCATCTGGCAAAATACAATTGGAACTGATGAGGAGGATGTGCTTAAAACAGCAATGCAGTTGCCCGATGGTAAATTGGTTATTGGAGGAATAACTGAATCAGGAATTTCCTATGATAAAACGGTCCCGTCTATAGGCAAGCAGGATTTTTGGATGATCAAGTTTGATGACGATGCCTGTATTTACCAAAACTTTTATTACGATGATGATGGAGATGGTTTTGGAAATAATGCAATTTTCATCTCGGCTTGTACTCCGATGCCATATTTTATTTCTGACAATACCGATTGTAATGATTTAACCGGGTACATATTTCCCGGAGCGCCCGAGCTATGCGATGGATATGACAATGATTGTGATGGGCTGATAGATGAGGATCTTGCATTCTGTAATCTGGGTCCGGATGTATTATGGGAAAATACCATCGGCGGTTCAGCCTGGGATTATGGAAGGGTGGTGCGATCAACTCCGGACGGCGGGTTTATTCTTGGCGGTTATTCAGATTCACCCATATCAGGTGATAAAACAGAAAATACAAATGGATACACCGATTACTGGATCATAAAATTGAATGCTTCAGGTGTAGTACAATGGGATAAAACAATTGGTGGTTCAAGTAGCGACTGGTTGCGGGCTTTGGAAGTCACGGTTGATGGTGGTTATATTTTAGCGGGAGAGTCGTCTTCCCCGGTTTCCGGTGATAAAACGGAAGGTGTTTCAGGCTATACTGATTACTGGATCGTTAAAGTGGATGGCACTGGAAATATTCAATGGCAAAATACAATTGGAGGCTCTGCATCAGACAATTGCACTTCGATTAAACAAACTTCCGATGGTGGATATATTGTCAGCGGCCATTCCAACTCTGATATTTCAGGTGATAAAACTGAAAATGGTTTTTTCTCCGATGATTTTTGGGTGCTGAAATTAAACAGCACAGGTGGAATTGTTTGGCAAAATACAATTGGGGGCGATCAGGATGAGGAGAATAGCCGAATCCTTCCAACCCCTGATGGGGGATATATTTTAGCCGGAACGTCCGAATCATATGCTACTGGAGATAAAACGATGCCTACTAATGGATCAGAAGATTTTTGGGTAATAAAATTAGATGTGTCGGGAAATATTACCTGGCAAAAAGATTTTGGTTTCATTAGTTCAGAACAATTTTATGATATTGTAGCAACACCAGATGGGGGTTATTTGTTGGTGGGAGAGACAGGATTTCCCGACAATTATTATGTAGTAAAAATTAATTCTGCTGGGACTTTATTATGGCAAAGATCAATCGGCGGTACAAGTTATGATTTTGCAACTGCCACTTCAATACTTGCTAATGGTAATTATTTAATTGGCGGATATTCAGCTTCAGGTATTGGTGGAGAGAAAACACAGTATCAAATCGGCGGTAATGATTATTGGCTGATGGAACTTGATAATACCGGTGATATCATCTGGCAAAAGGTTGTGGGTGGCGCGGGAAACGATTATTTATATGATATTGAAATAGTTGATGAGGATTTTATTGCGCTTGGTTCATCTGCTTCAAATGCCGGCGCTGATAAATCTGAAAATAATCTTGGAGCAGCTGGTAGTTATGATATGTGGATGGTTAAATTAGGAACATGTGTTGCAGCAACTGAAACCTGCAATACTGTGGACGACGATTGCAATGGATTAATTGATGATGGTATTTCCGAAACAATTTCTATTTCCGCCGGTGGCCCCACAATTTTCTGCCAGGGCGGTTCTGTTTTATTAACAGCAACATATTCCGGCACATCAGTGCAATGGAAAAAGAATGGCATTAATATCGCAGGTGCAACTTCATCAACATATTCAGTAAATAAATCCGGTGATTATACCTGCGTTACAACAAGCCCATGCGGCACAACAACCTCATCATTAATTCATGTCACCGTAAATAAAAATCCTACAGCATCCATTACTGCCGGAGGTGCAACAACTTTTTGCGAAGGAGGTTCTGTTACACTTACTGAAGCACCAGTTACCGGAAGTACCTACCAATGGTATAATGGCGCATTAACAATTGCAGGTGCAACATCAATAAATTATACCGCAACAACCGCCGGAAATTATAAATGCCGCGTTACAAAAACTGCGAGTGGATGTTTTAAAAATTCAAATACGATTACTGTAACTGTTCCGTGCAGGGAAAGTCTGGACCATAATTCACCTGATTCGCCCGATTTTACAATTTATCCTAATCCAAATAATGGTAGGTTCACTATTTCTCTGTGGCCCCAGTTGCCTCAGTGTGAAATAAAAATATTTAACTCAATTGGTCAATCAATCTGGTCAGAACAAGTAATATCTTCAGAATCTGAATTCACAAAAACAATTTCTTTAGAAAATATTCCATCCGGAATTTATTTCATTAAAATGCAAAGCGGAAATTTTATCACTGAAAAAAAATTAATTATTGAATAAAATCCATAACATGAAACCTTCAACATTTATTTTTTATATCCTATTGCTTACTGCTTATTCCTTATTGCTCATTCCGTATTCCTTTTCTCAGGAACCGGTTATTCAATGGCAAAATACCATCGGCGGAAGTGGTGAAGATTTTCTTGTTTCTTCAGAGCAAACACTCGATGGTGGATATATCTTGGGCGGATATTCCATTTCACCGGTATCAGGAGAAAAAACTGAAGGGATAATGGGCGGTATAACAATTTATTATGATTACTGGATTGTTAAACTGAATTCAATAGGAAATATTGAATGGCAAAATACCATTGGCGGTGAAAAAATGGATTGGTTAGCCACTGTTCATCAACTCGCTGATGGAAATTATATTGTGGGAGGTACATCTACGAGTTGGTCGAATTTCGATAAAACACTTCCCAACCACGACTCATATGGTGATTACTGGTTCATGAAGCTCGATGCATCAGGAAATATTATCTGGCAAAGAGTGTATGGTGGTGGACAAGAAGACAGGCTATCTGAATGTTTGCCTGTAACAGGTGGTGGTTATATTGTTGCAGGATCTTCAAAATCAGGAATCGGCTTTGAAAAAACGGAAGGAACTATGGGGGGAGCTTATTATGATTATTGGATAATTAAAGTGAATGCGCTGGGAGGAATTGTTTGGCAAAATACTATTGGTGGATCTGATAAAGATTCACTGGCATCCATAATTCAAACAGCAGATGGGGGATTTTTAGTTGGCGGTTATTCAAGATCACCGGTGTCGGGTGATAAAACAGACCCGATAATCGGAACTGATATTTACACCTATGATTATTGGATAGTGAAACTCGATGCATCAGGAAATATTCAATGGCAAAAAACAATTGGAGGCAACCAAAATGATTTTTTGGAAAATATCAACCAGACACCTGATGGCGGATATTTATTGATCGGAAATTCTAATTCACCTATCTCCGGAAATAAAAATGTGAACTATTATTATTCAGGATGGTGGGATTTAGGAACGAAAGATTGCTGGGTAGTGAAACTGGATGCGAGTGGAAATATATTATGGCAAAAAAACATCGGCGGAGTGGATGAAGATGTTTTGCAAAGTTGTTCCAAAACTGCCGATGGTGGATTTATTTGTGGCATGAGATCGAAATCAGCAATAGGAGAGGAAAAAACAGAAAATTATATTGGAGGAATAGAACAATACGATTACTGGGTACTAAAACTTGATGCAAACGGAAATATCGTCTGGCAAAATGTGCTTGGAGGTACTGCTGATGAAACACTTGGCTGCGTCAGTATAACTGCAGACGGTGGATTTTTTATCAGTGGCTCCTCAAAATCTTTTAGTGGTGGTGATAAAACTGAAACAAATTATGGATTGAATGATTATTGGGTATTAAAACTCGGACCTCAAACGGGAACACCGGTTGAATATTTTCCTGATGTGGATCATGATGGTTTCGGCGATCCATTGTCAAGCTGTTTTGCATATGAACCAACACCAAAATTTATTACCACAGAGTTAGACTGCAATCCTATCAATTCGCATCAGAATCCTGCATTCGATGAAATTTGCGATGGTATTGACAATAACTGTGATGGATCAATTGATGAAGGCCTGGTTGGTTGCAACCCGGGACCGGCTTTCGAATGGCAAAAAGATTACGGTGGAGATAAATCTGATCTTGCACGCTTTGCTATACCAACGGCTGATAATGGATTTCTGGTTGGAGCTTCTTCATCATCTGGCATGAACGGCAATAAAACGGAGCCTAGTTTTGGCGACTACGATTATTGGATATTAAAATTAAATGCATCAGGAAATATTGAATGGCAAAATACAATTGGTGGAACTTATGGTGATTATGTTACTTGTGCCATTCAAACAGATGACGGTGGTTACCTGATAGGAGGCTATTCTAATTCCGG
>JAYSYX010000169.1:0-11490 GCA_043727235.1 Bacteroidota bacterium | reverse complement strand
AGAAGACTCCGTCTCAAATTCACCCTACGAAGAAGGTATACACCTACAGTTTTTAGCAATTAAAAATTTTCATGGGGAGATACAGCGTTTTGATCTGTTTTTATTAAATAATACAGAAACAGATCTTCTGGTGGAATATCATTTTTATCTCAACCAGGATAAAGAAAACACCATCCGAAAAGAAATAAATAAGTACGCAAATTTAAAGTTAAATGAATTTAAAACAGATCAACTCAACGATACTCCATGGTTCGATTTTGCTTTTTGGCCGCGAAATGTACAACCGGAATTTGAGTTTCATTTCACCAAAGAAATAAAACTCAAGGCAAAAATATTTTTCGCAAAAATTGAATCGGAGGAATTTAAAACAAAAGGTTATTTCACCCTCGAATTATTAAAGGATATTCCCTTTGCCAAGCCCAAACCGATAAAATTTATTCCCAAAAAGGAAAAGGATGACTTTTTTTTCACAAAAAAGTTGGTATCGAGAGAAAACGAGGTGATCACAAAATCTGAATTGCCCGATTTTATTGACTTGCATGCTGAAAACCTGGTTCCGGGATACCGTAATCTCGAATCGGGAGAAATTTTGCGATATCAGTTAAATCATTGCAAAAATTTCCTTGAAAAAGCAATTCGTTATAACTTGCATAAAATTTATGTGGTTCACGGTATTGGAAAAGGTGTTTTGAAACAGGAGGTAGAAAAAATACTGAAACAATATCCTGAAATTGACAGTTATAACAACGATTACAATCCCCGTTTCGGATTTGGCGCAACGGAAATATTTTTGAGTTAATATTATTAAAACGTTCTTTAAAATAATTTCTGCAAACCGGTCTATCGTTCCGCCTCGGCGGAGAGGAAAGTCCGGATAACACAGAGCAACGCACCACCTAACGGGTGGAAAAACGATCAGTGATGATCGCGACTGGAAAGTGCCACAGAAAATAACAGCGACCTGCTACGGCAGAAGCGATGGTGAAAATGTGTTGCCTTTGTATCGAAAGATACATGGAGCACACAGCATTTGTTAGTGATAATGAATGCGGGTAAACCCTGCGTGTTACAATGCCAAATATGTCGGAGTAAAAGAAAAGCTGCTCGCTTTAATTCTTCGGCGGGTAGGCAGCAAGATCCCATTGGCGACTTTGGGACCAGATAAATGATAGAAAAATTTGCTTAGCTGAGGTAAGGTGATTTATTCACTTGTGCTGAAGTTAGGTGAGTGAAACAGAATCCGGCTTATGAGTTTGCAGACATTATTTTAAATAAATTTAAATTAATTGTATTTTATTTTGTTTCCTCTATGGAAATAAAAAATGGGATAAAAAAAATTGAAAATTATAAGAAGTGTTGGAGATTGATAAAGATATAATACTTTGCCCATATTGCGGACAAATTTCAAGAATTGTATGGGTGCATGGGCATGGGCAATGTTTAGTTTGTAAAACAACCATAGATGAATGTTGTAGAGGAGAAGTAGGTGGAAATATTGAAAATGTATCGGAAAAACCCGAAAATAATAACAACAACAATAAACATGATGAAAACAAATAAAGGGTATTTATTTGGGGTGTTAATTTTAATTTCCCAATCACTGTTTGCGCAAAATCAGGTTACATTCATTCCACCGGAAACTACACCTAAAATAAAGATCGATACCATTATTCAGGTTGTGGATGCTTCAAAAAATTTAAAACATTTTACCATTCTGGAAAACGATGTTACGGTTCAGGATGGTTATTTGATGAACAATAAAAAGTCCGGTAAATGGTACATTTATTATCCGAATGGAGTTTTGCTTTCTATGTCGGAATATGAAAACGGAATGAAAAACGGCATCTATCTCGAATGTGATAAAAATGGTGCTGTTCTCGTGCAGGAAAACTTTAAAAATGATAAATTAGATGGAGAACAAAAAAAATATTTCAGCGCAAAAAGTGGCAGAATATTAAAGTCCAGCAATAATTATAAGGAAGGAAAATTTCACGGAACCTGCTCCGAATATAGTGAGAGTGGATTGATGCAAAGTCAGGTGCAATATTCCAATGGAAAAAAAGATGGCGCAACCAGATGGTATTTTTCCACCGGAAAATTAGCCATGGAACAATTTTATGTGAATGAAATGTTGAATGGCACTCAAAAAATTTATAATCAGCAGGGAATTCTGCTCAGTGAGGGAAAATTTGTGAATAATATGAAAACAGGTCTCTGGACCGAATATTACGACAACGGCAAAATGAAATCTCAGGGTAACTATACAGATGATAAAAAATCAGGACCCTGGAAATTATATGATGAGGCCGGAAATCTGACAAAAACAGAAAATTTCTGAAAAAACATACAAAAATTTCCTCAATTCTGTCCAATAAATTATATTTACCCTCGTTTAGTTTTTTAGACTATTCGGGGTTTTTTTTTAAACGAAACTCTCTAAAAACCAATAAATTTTAAATATAGATGGCGAATATTTTATTGATAGATGATGAAAAGAGCATCCGCAAAACACTGCGTGAGATCTTGGAATATGAAGGTTATGTAGTTGACGAAGCCGGCGATGGCGTAGAAGGTTTGCGTATGATACAGGAAGGGGATTACGATATTGTACTTTGCGATATCAAAATGCCTAAAATGGACGGAATGGAAGTACTGGAAAAAGCACAGATCGCAAACGCAGATGTTCCTTTTATAATGATCAGTGGACATGGTACTTTGGAAACTGCTGTGGAAGCTGTTAAAAAAGGTGCATTCGATTATGTTGCAAAACCACCGGACCTCAACCGATTATTAATTACTATCAGAAATGCCCTCGATAAATCCAATTTGATCACCGAAACAAAGGTGCTCAAACGCAGGGTTACAAAAACGCGGGAAATAATCGGCGATTCTCCGGCAATTGTAAAAATTAAAGAAACAATTGAACGTGTTGCTCCAACCGAAGCACGTGTTTTAATAACAGGTGATAACGGAACCGGGAAGGAACTTGTTGCACGTTGGATCCATGAAAAAAGTAATCGCGCAAACGGACCACTCATTGAAGTGAACTGCGCAGCTATTCCAAGCGAATTAATAGAAAGTGAATTATTCGGACATGAAAAAGGCGCATTTACCTCCGCAATCAAACAGCGTATCGGAAAATTTGAGCAAGCAAACGGTGGAACTTTATTTTTAGATGAGATAGGAGATATGAGTTTAAGTGCGCAGGCAAAAGTTTTACGCGCATTACAGGAAAATAAAATTACCCGGGTTGGTGGAGATAAAGAAATTCCCGTGGATGTACGTGTAGTGGCGGCAACAAATAAAGATCTTATCAAAGAAGTGGATGCAAATCAATTTCGTATCGATTTATATCATCGTATTAGTGTGATATTAATTCATGTTCCATCGTTGAACGACAGAACTGATGATATTCCATTGTTATCAGAAAGGTTTGTAAAGGAAATTTGTGAGGATTACGGAATTCCGAAAAAGGTGATAACTCCGAAAGCAATGAATGAGATCATGAATATCAATTTCACCGGAAATATCCGCGAATTGCGAAATGTGATCGAACGGCTGGTTATTTTAAGTGAACAAAAAATAACCGATGAGGATGTAATTAATTACGCGCAATCTCCAAACAGTGGTGGAAGTCCGAAAGACCTCTATGAACGATTTGAAAAATTCCAGGATTTTAAGGATCATATTGAAAAAGAATTTATTCTGCACCGCTTAAATAAAAATGGATGGAATGTTTCAAAAACTGCAGAAGAACTGGATATTCAACGCAGTCATTTATACAACAAAATTGAAAAATACAATTTGAAACGGGATTGATAAAATATGTCTCAGTATAAAACAAAAAAGGAACAGATTCCTGATCGCAATATCCTAAAAGAATCAAAACAGGAAACTCCAACAATTACTTCCGAATTAACAAATATAATTATCGGTATAATTGTAATCATCCTTATTGCGGCTGGTTTGATTTGGGTAGTGGATATATTATTATAAATTGGCATCTGCATTTTCATAACAGAAACTAAATCAACCCATAAATAAATTTTACTTTATTGGAATAAAATAATTTCCATATCAGTTTAAATGGTAAGACGATGCAGAAAGGAAAATGAACATCACCTCTCTATCACAAATGTCTTTCCTTCAAGTGCCAACACTGTATTTTCAAAAACCTTTCTTGCTTCCATCAATAAGGGATTTAAATTATCGTACTTCGAAGAAAAATGCCCTATCAATAATTTTTTTGCTCCCGAAAGTTTAGCAATTTCAGCTGCTTGAATTGTAGTGGAATGAAAAGTATCCATCGCTCTTTGGCTACTCAGTTCATCAAAGGTGCAATCGTGATATAAGAGATCCACCCCTTTTATTTGTTCTATCATATCGATATTAAAAGCAGTATCACAACAATACGCATAAGATCGAACTCTTACAGGGTCAATGGTAATATCTTTATTTAATATACGGGTCCCTGTTTTCTCATCCACTATATCCATCCCCTTTTTTATTTCAGGAATCAATTCAACAGGAATATCGTACTCCGTTAATTTATCGCGAATTATTTTTCGGTCGCGTTGTTTTTCCCTGAATAAAAATCCAAGACAATCAATTCTGTGTTTAAGAACTATTGTATCAACAAGAATATCTTCATTTTCATAAATTCTTTTTCCCTCCTTAGGGTCCAGAATATGAAAATTTAATTCGTAGCACAATACAGTATGTCCAACTTCCAGTTGCAGATTCAAAATATTAAGCAACTCGGCAGGTGCAAATATGTCGAGAGGTCGTGTTCGTTTCAATAAATGAAAAGTAGAGATCATCCCGATCAATCCGAAGTAATGGTCACCGTGCAAATGCGAAATAAAGATCTGATTGATCTTCATCCAGCGCACTCCAACCTCATTAAAACGCATTTGAGTTCCTTCCCCGCAATCTATGAGGTATAAACGGTCGTTGATCGTCAATATCTGAGCACTTGGATGCCGGCCATGTGCAGGCACAGCCGAATTACTTCCGATAACCGTAACACTAAAGGACATGAATTATTCCTTGTCTATTTCCCGTTCAATTTCCTCCATCAATATAAAGTCGGTTGCCTCACTTTCTGTAGGAACCACGTTCAATATGGTGTCTAGTTGTGAGATCTTGATCAATTTAAGGGTAGATTCCCCGCAGCCAATTAATACAAAGGTTCCTTTGCTCTCCTTGCACAACCTGTGGCCTATCAAAAGGGCACTTAGTCCGGATGAATCTATAAAAGTGACATCACTAAGGTCGAAGATCAAATTTCTGTAGCCTTCCTGATTCAAAATAACCAGTTCGCTCTTCAGATCTGCGGATATAATAGAGTCCAATTTGGGCTGATTCAGCTTAAAAATGCAATATCTTTCTTTTTTGTCTACTGTAAACTTCATAATACAATGTTAAGTGTAAAAATATAATTGTTCCTGCGAAGGTAACTAATTAAAATTTTTTCCAAATTTGTTTGTCATTTGAGAAAGCAACAAGGGTTGGAATTTTATTTTAATTGAAACGTTGACAATAATACGACAATTCAATGAACATTTAACATCAACTTTCCTTGTTATTATGTCAGGACTGCAGGGTTGGTTTAATTATTGAAAAGAAAAGTACTATGGATGCAAAATTTTCTCCTAAAGTAAAGGAAGTTATTTCTTACAGCCGCGAAGAAGCCCTTAGGCTGGGCCACGATCATATCGGAACAGAGCACCTGTTACTCGGTTTGATAAGAGATGGTGATGGGTTGGCAATTAAGGTTTTGTTAAGCCTGGAAGTGGATATTGCAGTGTTGCGAAAGACAGTAGAAGACGCAATTAAAGACAAAACGGCACGTATGCCCTTTAATTCAGGCTCTTTGCCTCTTACCAAACAGGCAGAAAAAGTACTGAAGATCACTGTTTTAGAAGCCAAAGTACTGAAAAGTGAAACTATAGGCACAGAACACCTGATGTTATCTATCCTGAAGAATAAAGACAATATCGCAACACAGATTTTAGGACAATTTGACGTGGATTACGATGTTTTCCGCCAGGAATTGGATTATGTGCGACAAGATCTGCAAGGACAAAAAGATATTCCTCCAACAAATCAACAGGAGGATGATGGTTTTGAAGAAGAAGAAAAAGGAGAACGCGGATTTAATGTTCCCCGGAAACCGGGCGCAGCTAAATCTAAAACTCCGGTTCTCGATAATTTTGGCAGAGATGTTACAAGAGCGGCTGAAGAAGGTCGCCTTGACCCTATAGTTGGTCGTCAGGAGGAAATTGAACGGGTGTCTCAAATATTATCCCGTAGAAAAAAGAATAATCCAATACTTATTGGTGAACCAGGCGTTGGTAAAACAGCAATTGTGGAAGGATTGGCTCTGAGAATTATTCAGCGCAAGGTTTCCAGGGTTTTATTCGATAAACGCATCATCATGCTCGATCTTGCAGCTTTGGTTGCCGGAACAAAATATCGCGGTCAATTTGAGGAACGCATGAAAGCGATCATGAACGAATTGGAAAAAAATCGCGATGTGATCTTATTTATTGATGAAATTCATACTATTGTTGGTGCAGGCGGTGCAACAGGGTCATTGGATGCCTCCAATATTTTTAAACCGGCTCTTGCCCGTGGAGAATTGCAATGTATCGGTGCATCCACCTTGGATGAATATCGTCAATACATTGAAAAAGACGGAGCACTTGACAGAAGGTTCCAGAAAGTTTTAATAGATCCACCAAGTCCGGAAGAAACAATTGAAATTTTAGGAAATATTAAATCGAAATACGAAGAGTTTCACAATGTTGTTTATTCCGACGAAGCAATTAATGCATGTGTTTCTTTAAGCACACGATATATTACAGATCGTTTTTTACCGGATAAGGCAATTGATGTTTTGGATGAGGTTGGTGCACGTGTCCATTTAAAAAATATTCACGTTCCGGAAGATATCGTTAGTCTGGAAGCACAAATTGAAGCCATTAAAGAAGAAAAAAATAAGGTGGTAAAAAGTCAGCGTTATGAGGAAGCCGCAAAATTGCGCGACACCGAAAAACGTTTACTCGAGGACCTTGAAAAAGCAAAACACAGTTGGGAAGAATTAGTTAAATCGGAACGTTATCCTGTTACTGAAGATGATATTGCAGAAGTAGTTGCGATGATGACCGGAATTCCGACAAAACGTATTGCTCAGAGTGAAGGTACTAAGTTAGTGGGAATGGCAGATGAAATGCGCAAAGGCGTAATTGGTCAGGATGAAGCAATTTCAAAAATCACCAAAGCAATTCAACGCAACAGAGTAGGATTAAAAGATCCGAAAAAACCAATTGGTTCATTTATTTTCTTAGGACCAACAGGGGTTGGTAAAACGGAATTGGCAAAAGTGTTAAGTGAATATTTATTTGATGCTAAAGATTCTTTGGTGAGAATTGATATGAGCGAATACATGGAAAAATTCAGTGTGAGTCGTTTGATCGGTGCTCCTCCGGGATATGTTGGTTATGAAGAAGGTGGACAATTAACTGAAAAAGTTCGACGTAAACCGTACTCTGTAATTTTATTGGATGAAATTGAAAAAGCACATCCGGATATTTTTAATATTTTATTACAAGTATTGGATGATGGTATTTTAACCGATGGTTTAGGTAGAAAAGTGGATTTTAAAAATACACTTATCATTATGACTTCCAATATAGGTGCACGTCAATTAAAAGATTTCGGTGCAGGGGTTGGATTTAATACCTCAGCTCGTCAGGTAAATGCGGAAGAAAATACAAAAGGAGTAATTGAAACTTCTTTAAAAAGAACTTTCTCTCCGGAATTTTTAAATCGTATCGACGACGTAGTTATATTTAATGCATTGAGTAAAGAAGATATATTTAAAATTATTGATATCACTTTACGAGATGTAAAATCAAGGTTGGAATTATTGAATTATAAATTACAACTGGATGATAGTGCAAAAGATTTTTTAAGTGAAAAAGGTTACGATCCTCAATTCGGAGCTAGGCCTTTACATCGCGCTATCCAAAAATATCTCGAAGATCCACTTGCCGAAACAATACTTTCCGGAAAAGTTAAGGCAGGAGATACCTTAGTGGTGGAATACGATAAAGTTAAAAATGAATTAGTGATAAATCCTGAAAAAGAAAAGAAGAAAAAAGAGAAGAAGGAAGAAAAGGAAGTTTAATATTCATTAATTTAATTAAATAATTAAAAACCGTTCTGAAAAGAGCGGTTTTTTTTATTGGATTCACAATTGTTTAATTGCGAGAAAGAGGAACACTGATGAGCGGATTTAGCGGATCAAGGGAATAAGAAAAAAAAAGGTATAAACAATTAATAATAAAAAGTAAACTAAAGGGCTCCATAAGATCTGTTAACACCATAAATACATGGACGTAAAAACACACCCTTCAAATCTCTGCACCCTCTGCGAACCCCGCAAACACTAATCCACACCCTACAAACCTCTGCAATCTCAGCCCCTCCGCCTCCCCTGCGGGAAAAAAACACACCCTACAAACCTCTGCAATCTCAGCCCCTCCGCGTCCCCTGCGGGAAAAAAACACACCTTGCAAACCTCTGGAATCTCAGATCCTCTGCGTCCCCTGCGCGAAACCACACAAATTACATAAACCCCGCGGGAAACAAATCACAAACTTCCTGTCTCCGCCTTACCTCCCATCATCCCCATAATTTCTTCACTAACCCCAACTGAACTAAACCCGCCATCGTGATATAAATTCTGCATGGTTATCATTCTGCTTAGATCACTGAAAAGGAAAATACAATAATCAGCACAGGCCTCAGCACTTGCATTTCCGAGCGGTGATAATTTATCGGCATAATTGTAAAATGCATCAAACCCTTTAACTCCGCTTCCGGCAGTTGTCCATGTTGGAGACTGAGAAACTGTATTAACCCGAACCTTACGGAACTTTCCATAGTGATATCCAAAACTTCTAGCTATACTTTCTAAAGTAGCCTTCGCTTCTGCCATATCGCTGTAACTCGGGAAGGTCCGCTGAGCCGCGATATAGGTCAACCCTAAAACACTTCCCCATTCACTGATGGCATCTTTTTTATAAGCTGACTGCAATACCTTGTGAAAACTCACAGCAGAAACATCCAGGGTCTTCATCAAAAATTCATAACTCAGATCTGTATATGCTCTGCTTTTGCGCACGTTGGGACTCATTCCAATGGAATGCAAAATGAAATCTATCTTTCCTCCAAGCACCTCTGTAGAACGTTCGATCAGTTTTTCGAGATCCTCCACCAGCGTGGCATCTGCAGGAATGATCTCCGCATTACATTTTTCAGCTAGTTGTTGAATGGCGCCCATGCGCATTGCAATAGGAGCATTGGTAAGAGTGAAAATTGCCCCTTCATCATGACATTTTTCAGCAACTTTCCAGGCTATTGAACTTTCATCTAAAGCTCCGAAAATAATTCCTCTCTTTCCTTTAAGAAGATCGTGACCCATAAGCAGTTAATTTAATGAATTTTGAGCCGCTAAAATACAAAGAATTGGAGCTTTATTCTGTCACCTTAGTTCGGTTTTTCTTTTTCTTTGCCTTGGCATAAGCAACTTTGCGATATTTATCAGATAACATCTGAAACGTTGCCTCAGTCTCCGCTTTTGTGGATGGAGTATCTGAAATACTATAATTTCCCTTTTGTGTGATATCGGTGAGTTTCCCTTTTTTAAAGATGTATCTACCTGTATAGTGCGCTTTAATAGAGTCAGCGTTTATTTTCGGAACCGCCGTAGAAGCATACATTTTTTGCGTTTCGATAATGAGGTTAAGTGTATCGTTCCAATAAAAATATTCCCGCGTTACATCTCCAAAATTAAAGCCGAACCAGGTTTTGATCTTGTAAACGGTATCGTTCTTAAAATATGCTGTGAGTGTTGCTCCCTGCTCGGGCATGGAGGCTACAAAAGTGGTATCATTAACAAAAACAAAATAGTGATTCTTATTCTTTTTGGAGCTGTTCTGTGTAAACAGGCTAACACTTAAAGTGCATAATAAGGAGAATATCAATACTTTTTTCATGCGTTTTATAAAGTTGTAAAGTTAAACTTTTAAAGTTATACGGTGTTAATTTTGCAATATGGCCAACTTAGGGAACATGTCATCAGGTCAAAAGCAGATCTTTAAAAACACAAATATTATCATTGTCAATTTTCTTTTGGCAGGTATTGTGATTTTATTTCTTGCTTTATCCTATGGTTATATTTTTACAATGGGTTCCAACTGGATAGAATTTAAATTACCTAAGGTATTTTGGTTAAGCACAGTTGCTATAATTTTTGTGAGTGTGTTTCTTCGCCTGTCATTAAAAATGTATGATGTCGACAATTCCAAAAAATTAAAACTATCTATAGTTGTAGCCTTGTTTTTTTCTATCCTTTTTGTTTTATTTCAGATATCAGGTTGGTCGATACTTTTGTCAAAAGGACTAGATCTGCAAAGTTCTCCCTCGGTTTCTTACTTGTATGTTTTAACCGGATTGCATGTAATGCATGTTGCCGTGGGAATTATCTTTTTATTTGTTTCCATATTTCGTATTCAGAAAAACACTAGTGATAATATTAGATCTTTATTATATTTTTCAGATCCGATAAAGCGTAGCCGATTAAAATTATTAAATACCTATTGGCATACTATCGATTTTTTGTGGATATACCTCTTTTTGGCGTTTTTATTTCATCATGCATAAAAAATCCCCCCTGATTTCTCAGAGAGGATTTCTTTCACTCCTTAACCAACTTAATTATTCAGTCTTATTTTTTTCGTGTTTTCTTTGCAATTTAGATTTTGCTTCTTCCTTGCTATCTGCCTTTGCTTTTATTTCGGCTCTATGAGATTTCACTTTATCTTTTTGTGTAGCTTCACCGCCGTTTTGATGTTGTTCCTGAATGTAATCTTTAGCTTCTTCTTTAGTATCAGCATTTGCTTTAATCTCATCTTTGTGTTTCATCACCTTTGCTTTTTTTGCTGAATTAGCTTTGAACTTACCCTGAGCAGCAGCCTTGCTTTTTGCTCCTTTATGTAAGGTAGTTGTTTTACCTCCCGGAGTTTTAGTTTTTACAGTTGCCTCATCAGTTGACGTTCCTGTAGCAGGTGCCTGTGCGTATATGTTGCCCGCAAATACAAAGAGGGCGAGGGAAAGGGTGAACATTAATTTCTTCATAATAATAATTTTTTTAGTTAAATTTTGAATACGGAACAATTTACGAAAACCATGCCAATGTTATAAACAGAGCCTGTCAAAAGTTTATTTTATAGGCTCTCAAGTACAGCTAAAACTACGTAATTGTTTGAACATTAAAGGGATAGGAACTTTATTTTTAAATATTAAATGTCGTTTTTGCTTCCTACTTTTACAGCTTAATTGTTTCGGGATGTAGCTCAGCCCGGTAGAGTACACGTCTGGGGGGCGTGTGGTCGCTGGTTCGAATCCAGTCGTCCCGAC
>JAYSYX010000168.1:0-11500 GCA_043727235.1 Bacteroidota bacterium | reverse complement strand
TTTTTGTTACAGCACTTATTCCAAAAGGATGTTTCAGGAAGATCATTTTTAGAGCTTGGAGCAGGAAACGGGTTGATAAGCATTTCTGCAGCAAAAAGAGGAGCCACGGTTACCTCCTCCGATATCAGTGCGAAGGTGATCGAATTTTTAAAGGAAAATGCCAGATCAAACAATGTTGAACTTACTATAAAACACAGCAACCTGTTCGACAACATATCCGAACAGCATTTTTCGATAATTGCCATAAATCCTCCCTACTACCCCAAAACACCGCGAAATGAGTTTGAGCAAGCCTGGTATTGCGGAGAAAATTTTGAGTATTTTGAAAAGTTATTTGTCCAGTTGCCAAAATATCACGACGGCGGATCGGAGGTGCTGATGGTTCTTTCAGAGGAATGTGACCTGAAACATATCAGATCCATTGCAGCTAAAAACAATTATGACCTTAATTTGAAAGAAAAAAAACGCATATATTGGGAAATGAATTATATTTTTGAGATCAGAATGGCATGAACCACACTTTATATATAGAACACAGCAATATTCCCTCGACGGAGATCGTGAAAAAAAGTATTTTGCGTTCGCTCATTTATTTTGATATTTTTAATTATCCTCTTACTGCAAACGAATTAGTGCAATTTAGTTCTGTTATATTGCATGATATACAAAGTATAACTTCTGCTTTGGATGAATTAACACAACATTTGCTCATTTATAAATTCGGTGACTATTATTCACTGAAAAATGACCAGACACAAGTTGAGCGCAGAAAGAATGGCAATATTACTGCAGCTGACATAATGCCGAAAGCGCTGCGGCGTTCAAAATTCATTCATAAATTTCCCTTTGTAAGAAGTGTGAATATTTCCGGTTCCTTATCTAAAAACTATTTTGATGAGAGCACCGATTTCGACTTTTTTATTATAGCCGAAGCTAATCGTATTTGGTTGTGCCGTTTATTATTAACTCTTTATAAAAAATTATTCCTTTTAAACTCCCGAAAATATTTTTGTATCAATTATTATATCGATACCACTGATCTGCTGATCCCCGATAAGAATTTATTTTCGGCGACAGAGATCATTACTTTAAAAAATGAAACCGGAGAATCGTTTTATAAAAACTTTATGGAAACCAATACCTGGGTTCAACAATATTATCCCAATTATTTTCCCGATTATTTATTTATGGAGGAAAAGAAAACTCCCATCATAAAAAAAATACTCGAACGCATTTTTGCAGGGAAATTTGGTAATTTTCTAGATGATATGGCTTTCAGAATTACCACCGGGTTTTTAAATAAAAAATATGCATATTTGAATACAGAAGAATTTAATGTAAACCTTCGAACCAAAAAAAATGCATCTAAACATCATCCTCAGGGATTTCAGTTTAAGGTGTTGAATGCTTTTGAACAAAAGTGCAGAGATTTTGATTTGAAACACGAGGTTGGTATCATGTATCAAGTTTCGGAAAAACAAATGACGGATGGGTATTGAGTGGGGGAAAAAGGGAACGCTGATGACGCTGATTAGGCGGATTAAAAGAGATAAAAAATATGCTGGAATCGGGACAGGGGATGCAGGAAAACAAACGGTGGGATTTAGTAAAATTTCGCAAGAAATTTAAACTCCTTAATCCTTTCTCCTTTTTTGGGTACACGGGAATTGGGAAAACAAACGATGGATTGGTGTAGAGTGGAAAAAAAGGGGAATCCGCCGGTGAGCGGACAGGCGCGGATGACGCTGATTAGGCGGATTAAAAAGGATTAAAATTGTGGGAAAAGGGAAACTGGAAAACAAAAGGAGTAGCGGTAGCGCATCAGGATACAGTTAAATAAATTTTCGCAGAAAATTTAACACTCACGCCTCATTTATCCGCCGGAGCTTTAGCGAAGGAGGACGATTCACGAAAAAGAGGTTCACGGATGACGCAGATTAGGCGGAAAAAAAGAATAAATTTTGATTGATTCCGGATCAGATTCACGGTTCATTTATCCACCATAGCTTTAGCGAAGGTGGACGATTCACGACAATGGCAGATATATTATTAGCTAATACTTATTTCATGCGGTTTGACCCTAAGAGGTTTAAACAGATGCAGCCATATCCACCGCTGGCTACATTGTATGCAGCATCCGTTATACGTAAAAATGAGTATACGATTACGTTTTTTGATACAGTTTTTGCAAAATCTGCTTCTGACATTTTTCCGCAGATAGAAAATCATGCGTCGAAACCATTTGTAATTTATGATGACGGATTTAATTACCTCACAAAAATGTGTCTGGTAAATATGCGTGATGCTTGTTTTGAAATGATAAAATACGCTAAAAAAAATAATTGTGCTGTTATCGTTTCCAGCTCTGATGCAACTGATCACTGGAAACAATATTTAGATGTTGGAGCCGATTATATTTTAATTGGTGAAGCGGAACAAACACTTATAGAATTATTAAAATCAATAGAAAACAAATCAGATAAAAATACTATCAACGGATTGGCCTTTAGTCAAAACGGGGAATACATCAAAACAAATAAAAGAGAAGTAATGCATGATCTGGATGCCGTGGATTTTCCTGCATGGGATCTTGTTGATATAGAGCTTTACAAAAAGAACTGGATCAATAAGAATGGTTATTTTTCTTTAAATCTCACCACTACCCGCGGTTGTCCCTTTAAATGCAATTGGTGTGCGAAACCTATTTACGGCAACAGATATAATTCGCGTTCTCCCGAAAATGTGGTGGAGGAAATTAAATTATTGGTATCGAAATATCAGTCGACACATTTCTGGTTTTGCGATGATATCTTCGGATTAAAACCCGGCTGGATTAAATCTTTTTCCGAATTAATTCAAAAAGAAAAACTTAAAATAAAATTTAAGATACAATGTCGCGCGGATCTTTTGTTGGATGAAAATAATATCGAACATCTTGCAAAAGCAGGTTGTGATGAAATTTGGGTTGGGGCTGAAAGTGGTTCTCAAAAAATATTGGATGCAATGGACAAGGGGACTACCATAGAACAAATTCACACTGCTACCCGTTTGATGAAAAAATATCATATAAAACCTTGTTTCTTTTTGCAATTCGGATATTTGGGTGAGACCAAAGAGGATATTGATGCCACACTAAACATGTTATTTGAATTAATGCCATACGATATTGGCATCTCTGTTTCCTATCCCCTACCCGGAACAAAATTTTTCGATATTGTGCAACACGACCTCAAAGAAAAACAAAACTGGAACGACAGCGATGAACTTGCATTGATGTTCACCTCCACCTACTCCGGAAAATATTATAAGCAGTTACACAGATATGTGCACAAACGATTCCGAAAGGTGCAGGGGTTGGAGGGAATTAAAAAAGTGTTTACACACCCAACACAAATATCAGTATCAGAATTAAAAAAAATAATTGCCTTGCCGTATTTTATTACTATGAGTTATTGGAATAAGTTTTTGGTAAATACTATGGAAAAATAAACATGTTATATTTTACGACCTTCGGTAACCAACTTGTGTCAGTGCCTGTTTTCAATTAGGCATTTCAACGCACCTGTGTTCATCTACTGATCTATTGCTCCACACCTGCTGTTTTTCACAATTCCCATTGAATAGGATAGAAAATTACCCCTTTTTATTTACCTTAGCCTTATGAAATGGAATTGCATTTTTACCATGCTGATCTTTACCCTGAGTTGTTCTTCTCAAAACAAAGACAAACCCAATCACATTGAAAAGAAAGAAGTAAACTTAACAAAATCCACATCACTTCTCGAACAGCAAATGATTTCATCCGGATTAATAAATGTTCAGGAAAAAGAACCCGGAATTTTAGTAGAACTTAAATATTCATCCACCGATAATTTTCTAAATACAGATGTTTACGGCGAACTGGAAAATGCTTATTTGCAACCTGATGTATTAATTAAATTACAAAAAGCATATCAGTATTTAATTGCAAAAGACAGTTCACTTACATTTATTATTTATGATGCAACTAGGCCCGTAAGTGTGCAACAAAAAATGTGGGATATTGTACAGGAAAATTATCCCGAAAAAAGTAAATATGTTTCCAACCCAAAAAATGGATCCTTGCATAATTATGGTGCAGCAGTTGATATTACAGTGGCAAAGAAAAATGGTGAAGCACTTGACATGGGAACGCAATACGATTTTTTTGGTGAGGCTGCAGAACCTCAATTGGAAAATATTTTATTGGCAAATGGAACACTTAGCGAATTACAAATACAAAACAGAAAAATATTGCGTGAGGTTATGGTGAAAGCAGGTTTTGTTCAGCTGCCTTCTGAGTGGTGGCATTATAATTCCTGTTCGCGTGAACAAGCAAAAGTTTTATATAAGATTTTGGAATGATCAGATCTTAAACCGCAGAAATCCTGCAGCAAAAGAAACTGTGGGACTCGCTTCTCCGAACCAGGTCATTACATCTCGTGTTGCAACTCCTAATTCCCAGAATTTCAGATCCAAACCAATACCCGCAGGAATATTATAATTATATCCCCCACCGGTTGATAATCCTGCAGATAATTTTATCACTTTAAACATTTTCACCTCAGCACCCAATCCAAGAACCGGCGATGCCAACGAACCTGCAACGCTGTTTACCGGAAAAATTGCATCAACTCCTACATTAAAAACATCACTTATTTCCAGTGAACCACCTAATCGCAATTTAGTTGGCAAACTCACTTCAAATTCTGACAAACCTGAATATTCAATTAAATTTTCTTCTTCAAAAATCTGACTTATCAACTCAATTGGGTCTGTTGTATTTACTCCGCTGAAAGCAACGGTATCCAAAACAAAATCATTTATCTGTAACACGTTTGCATCGTAGGTCATTTTTCCGATATCGGTAATTGCGAGCCCCAGTGTTAAAGTTTTTGCAACCTTTGCACTTAATCCAAGATCAAAGCCCACACCCTTTCCAACAGGTTCAGCAGCGGAACTTGTTATTGGAAATGGAGTATTTAAATCTCCCACATCCAAAATATCCAATCCCAAAGCACTTACTCCGGTTAAATTCCCATCTTCTGAGGAAATATCGAGATATGCGAATCCCAAAATAAATTTCACTCCTGCGCCACCGTATAATGCAAATTTTTCAACATCACCAAAAATTTTTCTTCCATAAGCGAGATTAAATTCTGAATTTACATTTAACATCAATTCGGTATCCTCAAATAACTCCGACAAACTCAAAGGTTCGTAAGCAACACCATAAATTGTTCCACCTTCAAAAATGATAGTATCGAAATATTCCTCGTAATTATATCCCTCAAAAATAATATTTGCAGCTTCTCCTCCAAACTGCGTCCTATATGCAACATTTGCTTTCATACTCAACCCGATAGTTCCAAATTTGGGAATTTCGAAACTCATGCCAACCGGCATAATGTCAATATTTATTGTAAAACCCTCATTTAAAAATTCCCTCGCCAGAAATTCCTGTTCGGCAACACCAATAGTATCCTCATTATTAAAAAGAACATTTCGAACCTCTTCTTTTTCCAAGGCACCGGAGTAAAATCCGTATCCGAACTCCCCTATTCCCAAAGCAATTTTAAATTCGGTGTCGAAACCCAGATTGGCGGGATTAATTCCAATTGCCTGATAGTCAGTCACAAAAGACGTGGCCGTTCCACCTCTGCCCGTTGCGCTGAATGAGGAGCCCTCCACCTGAGTAAATGCATTGGCGCCAAAAGAGATCAATAGACCAACGAAAAGTAAATTTTTTCTCATAGAATTTCTATTCTATTCCAAAAATAGAAATATATCTGAAGGGGAGCATTTTTTTATTCACATTAAAGCTCATTTTGGGCTGTTGATAGAAGTTCAGCGACCAGAGTAGGCGCCTTTGCCCCATTTCCGATCATAGGGATGGACGATTCTTTTTATTTGTTTATAACTGATTAAATTTGAGCATAATTATTCAATTCATACAATAGGTATAGAATTTGAATAGAAGTAGAAAATTTTTAACTTTTTAAAAGAACTATCATGAAATATTTACAATTCTCTGCCTTATTCCTTTTATTAAATACAGTTTCCTCCGTTTTTGCTCAAAAAACAGTGGAAGTAAAAGAAGTTGTTTCCACCCTTAGTATGGGAGAAAGAACAGGTTACTCCGTAAGCCTTGGAGATAAAAATGAAAAGGAAGTAATTAAAGCCTTAAAAATATGGGTGAACGACATTCAGAAAAAAGTTGAAATTGATGAAACCGGAAAACATGAATTAAAGGCAACCAATATTACCGCTCCAACGTTAAGTGAAAACCCATCAAATATTTATTTCCTTTTTACAACATCCAAAGACGAATTAATAGTGACCGGCTTTTTTGAAGTGAATGGAGCCTTTGTTTCTTCCACAACAAATCCGGATAAGGTAAAGGCATGTGAAACATTAATGCAAAGATTTGTTTATCGTATCGAAAAGATCGCCATTGAAGAAAAGGTAAGTGCGGAGCAAAAAATACTGGAGCAAAGAAATGACGAACAAACAACCTTAGAAAAAAAGAACAAACAGTTAAACGACCAGATAACAGAATGGGAGGAGTTGATTAAAAAAGCAAAATCGGAATTAGAAACAAACGCAAAAAACCAGGACGCTAAAAAAGAAGAAATCGTGTCTCAACAAAAAAAATTAAGCGATATTCAGTCGGAATTAAAAAAGTATGAAAGTTATTAAAAGTTAATTCATCAAAATACTAAAAAAAATGGGCCACAAAGGCACTAATCTGCCTGGCGGCAGACAGGGACACTAAGCATTCACTAAGTTTTGCTTTGTGAAGCCTGCATGAATTAGTGGTAAAAATAATTAAACTTAAGGCAATTTCAGATGACAAAATTTTTCTTTAATAAAAAATAAAAGTGTTAATTCAGTATATAAATAAAAATACACCATCTATTTTTCCTTCGCGAAACTTTGCGCCCTTTGAGCCTTCGTGGCCTCTTTTTTTTACTTTTTATTAAACGCGCTTTTTCTATTATGCCTCTTCTTCTAAAAAATAAAAAATCCATTCTTTTCAAACAGGAGATCATTCTTGTTGGAGAAAAAGAATTTCGGGTTTTTGTTTATCATGAGATGCGGAATGATTGCAGAGCGAGTATTGGGCATAAAGGAATCCATATCCGATTATCAAAATATCTGAATGATACGGAAAAATTAAATCAGGAAATGCAATTGCTCGATTGGGCAAAAAAATATATCGCCAAACACGAATTACACAAAAAACCACCTTTATATCGCCAATATCATAACGGTGATACTTTAAAAGTAATGGGTCAAGAATTTTTAATTAGAATTAATTACACTCCAAAAAAAAATGCAAGCAACGGAGAATTAAAAAATAATATCATCATACTTTTACTTTCCGAAGGCATGTCGCCAGCGCAGGAACAAAAACACAAAACATATTTGGTTGGCAGATTAATTGGTAATCATTTTCAACCCGCCATAGCACAAAGAGTGCAGCTTTTAAATGACCTCCATTTTAAAAAACCGATAAAAAAATTGCGTTTACGCGATAGTATTACCAATTGGGGGAGTTGTTCCTGGGATGGCAATATTAATATCTCGATACGTTTATTATTCGCGCCTCCCGAAGTAATAGATTACATATTAATTCACGAACTCGCCCACCTTGTAGAACACAACCACAGCGATCGTTTCTGGAAACAAGTAGAACGCGCCATGCCCGGCTATGAACTAGCAGAAAGTTGGTTAAGGAAACATGGGGATCAATGTATATTTTGAGGGAATCGGGTATCGGGACACGGGAAGCGGGACACGGGTATCGGGACACGGGTATCGGGAAAACAAAGGGTGGGATTTTAAAAATTTCGCAGGATATAGTGAGGCTCTCGCTCCCAGCGAGGGTCTCACTAACGGATTGACCTAAAAACCCCAATGTATTCAATCACCTGTTTAAACCCTTACCAATCTTCCTTCCTTTTTCCCTCTTAGAACCTTCACCTTCGATTCTTCGAATCTTCTCCCTTCAATTCTTTTTTAACCGGGCTCTTCCGTTTTTATACGTTTTAATCTTTATCAATTTTCCTGTTACGGAATATACATTCACTTCACCAGTACCGTCACAAAAATTACCCGGATTCAAAATATTACCATTTTGATCATAGTACGCAACTACATTCCAAAGTTTATCATTTTTAAATTCAATGGTATTTTTTAATTGTCCGTTATTGTGATAAAATGAACTAAAACCTTCTTTTTTATTCTTAATGGTTCTTACAATTGCGATTATATTTCCATTGGGATAATAAGTATAGGAATTTACCTTATTACAATTCCCGGTTTCCTCAGAACAAAATCTGTCGAATGTTTTATATCCACCAAGGTCAAATTCCTGTTGCCAGCCACTCTTAATTATTTTTCCGTTTTTTAAAAGATATCTTTCGACATACCAAAACCGATTCGCATCAAATATTTCTACATAAACAATGGTATCATTTTGTTCAATAACCTGTAGCTTTTTTGTATACTTTTTATATATGGTATCGTTATTTAAAATAGTAAAAGACTGGTTGGATATTTCATTGGAATTCAATTTACTTTGTGGAGATACCGAGGCAGAATTTTGGCATACAGCAATAAATGCAGAAAAAAATATCCCAATTAAAAAGTAGTATTTTAACATATCTGAATACACATATTATAAATGCCAAAACATACCAAATTGTTCGGCGCTATTCGAAATATATATTCCAACCGTTCAATTGCAAAACTATTATATTCTTAAAACTTAGGACAAGGAATTCTTCTTTCTCGCTGAGGTAGATTTGTAATATAAGAAAGTGAAATTTCAGGACCGCCATTATTTTTACTTGCCTCTGCAAGCGAAGAAATATTTACATCATAACTCACGCCTAAACTTATTTTATCATAATCAAGTCGCGCTGCAATAATAGTTGCCTCTGCTTTTGTGGCAGCTTCCACATCACCAACCACTCTTTGCCAAACACCGAATGAAATAGCTGTTGAGCTCCATTCCATTCCCTCCAAATAAAACTTAAGATTTGCTCCGCCAAAATATTCACTGTAAGGTCCTTGGATATTCACCATGAATGCAGGAACCACAGAGGTCATTTTTCCAACCGGAATTTGAGCACCGGCATGGCCTGAATATTTCATATATAATCTGTCATCCTCCGCACCAATGGATTGATTGGGTTCGTTCACATGATAAACGGCTCCTCCCAAATACATACTGAATTTATCTTCCTTCGGAACCAAATACCACATTAAACCTGCAGAAAGATCAAGATATCCTCTGGAATCGAAACCTATCGATTCACCGGTTCCCAAAGTTGGATCGTAATAAACCCCGTCAAATTGGTTTGCGAATGTCATTGCAAGATAATTCACACTTTTTTGCGCATACCCACCCTGAAATCCGGCAGACATATAACTCGGGTGATATTTATTTCCCAGTGTTTTTATATAGCAGAAGGTCATGTTAACCTGAGTGCTGGAGTATTTTGTATCACCTGCCACATCAGAAAATGCACTTAATCCGAAGCCCATGAGGTCGTATTTCAAAAAACTCTGACCGAAATTCATATCCACAGAGGCAGCAAAGGTGTTAAAAGGGGCAAAAGAATTCCACTGGTTTCTATAATTAACAATACCGCGAATATTTCCATTAAATGCACCGGTTAATCCGGGATTTAGTGTTAAGGGAGATGCATAAAACTGTGAAAAATGAATGTCCTGTGCGTATACCGACAAGGAAACAATACATGAAATGAGAAGCGTAAAAAATTTATTCATTTTTACAGTCGGTTTGTTTTGGAGCATGAAGTTCCGACTATTGTATGATATTTCAAAATATTTTAAGCCCAATCGGTGGCTGAATTTTATTCTGCACACGCAATTAAAGGGTTATCTTTGCTTAAATGCAGGAAAAGCAAAAAATAGCGATACGTAACCTTAGTTTGGAGGAGTTGACGGAGAAGATCGTTATTATGGGAGATAAAAAGTTCAGAGCCAATCAAATACATGAATGGTTGTGGAAGAAAAGTGCGGTGAGTTTTGAAGAAATGAGCAATCTTTCCAAGGAACTCAGGGCTCAACTTGATGAAACTTTTGACATACTTCCACTTCAAATTGATCTTGAACAAAAAAGCAGTGACGGAACTGTTAAATGCCGATTTAAATTACACGACGGACATTTTGTTGAAGGAGTGCTGATCCCAACCAAACACAGAATGACGGCCTGTGTATCAAGTCAGGTGGGTTGTAATCTTGGATGCACATTTTGTGCTACCGGATTTATTAAAACCAAACGCAATTTACAACCACACGAAATATATGATCAGGTTGTTCTGTTAAATAAAAATGCAATTAAGGAACATGAACAGCCATTAAGCAATATTGTTTTTATGGGAATGGGTGAACCCTTACTTAACTATAAAAATGTTTTGGAAGCGATAGATAAAATTACTTCTGAGGAAGGATTAAATATTTCTGCTAAACGAATTACGGTCTCCACTGCAGGCCTGGCAAAAATGATAAAAAAATTGGGGGACGATGATGTGAAATTTAATCTCGCACTTTCTCTTCATGCAGCAGATGATATCAAACGAAGTAAATTAATGCCCATCAACGATGCAAATAATTTAAATGATCTTGTGGAAGCATTAAATTATTTTTATGAAAAAACGGGAAATTCCATCACTTTTGAATATATTTTATTCGATGGAATTAATGAAAGTATGGAGGATGCAAGAAATTTAGTTTCCCTGTGTGCCAGAGTTCCGGCAAAGGTTAATATAATTGAGTACAATGCTATTCGTGAGGCAGATTTTCACAAATCGAAGGAAGAACAAAGGGAAAGATTTATAAGTTATTTAGAGCAACATAAAGTGGTAGCAGTTGTGCGCAGAAGCAGAGGCAAAGATATTGACGCCGCATGCGGCCAATTAGCAAATAAATAAACCTAAATCAAAAATTGAATTGGATGAAAATTAAATCATATTTAAAAAATTTAATACTCTGTTTTCTCCTTTTCGGATTTGCTTTTATTTTTAATTCCTGCGGTAAAGAATTTAGCTGCGATTGTTATCAGGATGTTTCCGGCTTCGACACAACATATACCTTAGTTGGCGAGGGCAGAGATGCTAATAAGACCTGCGACGCCTTTGATTCTGAAACCACGGAATTCGGAATTACAAAGACCGTTGATTGTGAACCCTTTTAAGTTTTTTTGTCTTCCATGAAATTAAATTCCAGATCTTTTCTCTTTCTATTGATAAGAATTTTAGTCGGAATCGTATTTATTCTATCGGCAATATTCAAGTTAATTTCTATAGATACCTTCGAACTGTATATTTTCAGTTTACAATGGTTTATCTTTAATGTAGCTGCAGTTCTGGCACGTTTAGTAATAAGTGTGGAATTGCTTTTGGGTATTTTATTGATAACAAATATCAGGTATAGGTTAATATGGCAG
>JAYSYX010000167.1:0-4261 GCA_043727235.1 Bacteroidota bacterium | reverse complement strand
ATAGAATTATTTAGAAAAAATTAAAATTAAAATTTAAAATTAAATCCCACCATATATGTTCTTGCCTGCGGATATGCCGCATAATCAACTCCGGCGGTCTGTGGAGCACTACCACCGGTTGAACTTACCTCAGGATCAAATCCGGTATACTTTGTAAATATGTAGGCATTTTGAACTTGCACATACACCCTCAAACTTTGATAATAATTTGTATTGGCAGGTTTAATTGTATATCCCAAACTCACTTCTCGAATTCGCAAATGCGAACCATCTTCTATACTTTGTGAAGAGTTGGAATAATAATTATAATTGAACAAAGAAGCCCTTGGAATATCTGTTACATCACCCGGTTGTTGCCATCTGTCATCTATAACATGGGAATTATTTGCATAAACCTGATATAAAAAGTAATCCTCATCCCATCCGTAATCACTCCAACCACCCGTCTGATAAGTAGATCTTATCAAATTATACACATCATTTCCAATAGTAAATGTTGCTGCAATTCCAAGATCGAATTTTTTATATTTTACATTGGTGCTAAATCCTCCATAAAAATCTGGTCTGGCTTTTCCGATAATTACTGCATCATCGTCATCAATAATTCCATCACCATTGGTATCCGTATAAATTGGATCACCCGTTTCAGGATCCACACCTTCGTAGGGCACTCCCCAGAAGGATCCTACCGGTTGACCTTCTGCTAAAATATGTGTTGATGTCAGGTCATTATATGCGCTAATTAAAATGCTATCAGTACTAAGATCAATTATTTCATTATGTAAATAACTGATATTAAAAGAGAAGGACCAATCAAAATCTTTACGGTCGATTAAATAAGTATTTGCCGAAAATTCAATTCCGCTATTTTCAATATTTCCATAATTTCTTGTAACGCTTCCAAAACCAGTTGTTCCGGGAATAACATCTTCGCTCAGAAGATCTGTTTTATTTCCTTTATAATATTCCAGTGAACCATTTACCCTTCCATTCCACAATTCATAATCCACACCGATATTGAGCATTTTATTGGTTTGCCATTTTAAATTCTCATCTGCCAAATTGCGAGGTCCAACCCCTGATTGTCCGTTGTAACCAACCGGCGACCAAAAAGAAATATATTGATAATTTCCTATCTCCTGATCACCGGTTATACCATAACTCGCTCTTAATTTCAGATCAGAAATAAATAAAGCACTAGGCCAGAATGTTTCATCACTTAGATGCCAACCTGCTGAACCGGCGGGAAAAAATCCGAATTGATTCTCCGGTGAAAAACGGGAAGATCCATCTGCTCTGGCACTCAGTGAAAATAAATATTTGCTTTTTATATTATAATTAACTCTTCCCAAAAAAGAAACAAGCGCCCATCTGCTGGAAAAACTTTCACCTCCTGTAATTAATGCCGCACTTGAAACATCTTGTAAATCAGTTCCAATAGGAAACCCCTGACCACTGATACTTAAATAATCGCTGTTCGATTCCTGCAAGGTAAAACCCGCTATTGCATTAATTGCACTTTTATTATTTAATGGTCGGTCGTAACTGAATATATTTTCCCCTAACCAAACCGTCTGCGTAAAATTGCTGTTAATAGCTTTCCCACCAACTGTTTCTGCATCTGTTGTTAAAGGACTAAAAAATATATCATCACTTAAATTGGTATAATCAATACTCCAGGTGCTCCTGAATTTTAATTGTTGTGTAATTTTATATTCCCCGAAAATACTTCCCAAAGCGCGGAAACTTTTTGTGCCGGGAATTATTTCTTTTGTAGATAAAACAGGATTATCGCTTAACCAACTCGCCTGATAATCTTCAAAATTTGCATAGCTTCCATCCTCCTCATAAACCGGCATTAATGGAGAAGCACCAATTGCATTCGTAACAGTTCCGGTATAAACATTATCATTTAAACTTCTTCTGTTATTGGAAAAGGTAAGTGAGAGATTTTCTCCCATCGAAAATTTATCGTTTATCTTATGATCGAGATTAAATCTGCTGGAGTAGCGTTTATAAAAAGATTCTATAACAATTCCCTGCTGATCGAAATAGGAATTACTGATATAAAATGTTGTTTTTTCATTTCCACCTGATGCAGAAAATTCAATGTCGTTAATAGGTGCATTTTGAAATATTTCATCCATCCAGTTCGTGTTTTCACCTGTATTCCAGCTATCCGGTAATTCATTTGTTGACAATGCAGAATCATAATCCTCACCGAAAATGGTTGGATCTGCATTATATGCATTTAAATCATTCAATCTCGCTTCATTTATCAGGTCTACTAATTCTTCAGAACTTAAAAAATCGATTGGTCTGCTTACCTGCTGAATACCTGTGTAATAATTCAGGCTAAAATTTGTTTTACCTGCCTTACCTCTTTTCGTAGTAATTAAAATTACTCCGTTTGCTGCACGGGCGCCATAAATAGAAGCAGCTGATGCGTCCTTTAGTATTTCTATTGATTCAATATCATCAGGATTGATATCAGAAATAGAACTAATATTTTGTCCGTTTCCAACTGAATTTCCCTGCAGATCAAAGGAGGTTGATATGGAGGAATTACTTTCACTTATCATAGGAATTCCATCCACCACATAAAGCGGATTATTTTGTCCGCGAACACTCACCAACAGCCCTGCACCAGGCGTTCCTGAAGCATTGCGAATATCAATACCCGAAACCTTTCCCTGTATACTTCCGGCGATATTTGAAATGGGTTGATCGGCAAATTCTTCATTTTTTGTAGAGGAAATAGATCCGGTAATATCACTTTTCTTTTGAGAGCCATAACCTACAACAATTACTTCATCGAGGGCGCTTTCCGCACGCAACAGAATAGTATAATTACCTGCAGCTGAAAAATTAATTTCTTTTGTTCTATATCCTACAAAAGAAATTATAAGTGTGCCGGATGTAGTTGGTGACGACAAGGTAAAAGCACCGTCGATATCTGTTCCTGCGCCAATTGTAGGATCACTTTGCAAACGAATATTTGCACCAACAAGCGTTTCGTTTGAAGTGGAATCGCGTACAATTCCGGTAATTGTAGTTTGACCAAACATGGAAAATACCATGCATTGCAACAAAAATGCAAATAAAAGTTTGTGTAGATGTTTAAGCATAAGATCGGGTTTTAATATTATTGGTAATCAAAAATTTATTATTCCTCAGCCTTATCAATTGTCTCCATATTTTCCTTTGATTTCAGAAGATAAAGATCAGGTTGAGCATATTTATATACCTTAAAATAAATATTTGTAGAACTTTCATAAACACCATCCATTTTTGTAATCTGATTGGTCATTAACTGCACGAGGTGATCATTGTCGCGACACATTACATTAACCTCCAGGTCGTAAGCACCGGTGGTCATTGCAAGAAAACTCACTTCAGGTAAGGTTGCAATCCGTTCAGCAACTTCCGATACTCTATCCACCGGTCGCACCTTAATTAGAATTTGTGCATAGGTATGAAAACCTATTTTTTCAGGATTGACCCTTCCAATTATGGTCAGAAGTTTTTCCTCGATAAAAAAATTGAACCTATTGCGAATGGTTCCGACGGAAACGTTGAGTTCTTCTGCAAGTTCAGTAAAACTCTTCCTGCCGTCTTTTATCAATAATTCCAATACTTTGTAATCCAGATCGTCGAGTTGCATGGTAAAGGATTTAATTGTGGCATGCAAATAATGCAAGATTTGAACGATTCTCCAAATATTTTTTACTTTTTTTCATGCCAAAGTAGCTTTTTCTGCATAATTTGCAGGAAATAACTAATAATACACCTTCAAAATACAGATAGTAAGTTGGCAAATGTTCCTGTTTTAAAGTAAATTTGAATCTTCAACTTAACCCATGAACAAGATCAAATTATTCACTTATATTATTTTAAGTTCGATTATATACTCAGCAAATACTCAAACAGTGTACGAAAGGGAACGACTAATTGGTGAAAGTTACTATAGATGGGATTATAATAAAGGGCTACTGCCAAGCGACTCCACAATTTATTTTTACAACAACCAAAATAATATAGTGACTGATCCTTATAAAACCTATCTTAAAAAATCTTTTGATTCTATTGAAGCATTTCATTTGGATATTGTATATATATTGGATTTTCCCATAAAACAAATTTGTCTTCTATATATTCATAAGTAGGTTTTGCAATAAATGCTTCAATAGAATCAAAAGATTTTTTAAGATAGGTTTTATAAGGATCAGTCACTATATTATTTTGGTTGTTGTAAAAATAA
>JAYSYX010000166.1:0-4268 GCA_043727235.1 Bacteroidota bacterium | reverse complement strand
TAGAAAATTGGTCTTTCAGTAGAGACGCAATGCATTGCGTCTCTACTGAAAGGCCAATTTTCTATCGTGAATCCGTTCTGGAGGAAATTGAAAATTAATTACAACATCAGATTTATGGCTACGAGGATCAATCTCATAACTCATCACTCATTCCGTGAATCGTCAATCGTGAGTCGTGAATCCGTTCCGGCCTAAATTGAATATTAATTAGACCATCAGATTTTCGGTTAAGAGGATCTTACTCACCACTCCCCACTCCCCACTCACCACTCACCACTCACCACATCACCTTAACAATAAATTCCTAATTACAAAATACCCTTTCACTTATCCACAAGCACCTAAAAGCCTGTTTAAAAGTTTGTGCACGTTTCATCGATTACGGGTTTGTAAGAGTTTAACTTTACGCTTTAATTATTTAAGGGCAATGCTGGTAACTTATTTCGGACATTCGTGCTTTCAGGTGAAAACAGGGGGAAAAACCATCCTTTTTGATCCTTACATAAGCGATAATCCATTAGCTGCAGCTATAGATGTAAAAAAACTAAACCCAAATTATATTTTTATCACCCACGCTCACAACGATCATATTGCCGATGCGCTGAAAATTGCAAAACAGAGTAATGCAATGATGGTTGCAAATTGGGAAATTTATAGATGGGGGCAAAGGCACGGACTAACTAATCTCCACCCGATGAATATCGGAGGAGTTAAGATTTTTGATTTCGGAAAGGTGAAAATGGTGAATGCCGTTCATTCCAGTTCATTCGCTGATGGAACTTATGGCGGCAATCCGGTGGGATTTTATTTTGAAACTGCGGATGGGAATTTTTATTATGCCGGTGATACTGCTTTGCACAACGATATGAAATTGTTGGGAAAACATCTGGAAATTGATTTTGCATTTTTACCAATTGGAAATAATTATACAATGGGCGTTGAAGACGCACTTATCGCATCAAAATATATTAAGTGCGATAAAATAATCGGAATGCATTTCGATACGGACGACCTTGTTAAAATAGATCATGAAAAAGCAACAGCTATTTTCGGATATCAGGATAAAAAATTAATTCTGATGAAAATAGGAGAGGAAGCAGATATAAAATAAAATTACCTAAATATTAACAGCCTAAACCGCAAATTACAATCATGGGAAAAATAATAGCAATAGCAAATCAAAAGGGTGGAGTTGGAAAAACAACATCTGCAATCAACCTCGCTGCAAGTTTAGCGGTACTTGAATTTAAAACTTTATTGGTTGATGCAGATCCGCAGGCAAATTCTACCAGTGGTGTTGGTTTCGATCCGAAAGAAAATCGTATAAATATCTACGATTGTCTGATGAACGATAAACAAGCAAAGGATGCTATTGTAGAAACAGAAACACCCAATCTACATTTATTACCATCTCACCTCGACCTTGTTGGTGCTGAGATTGAACTTATAAATCACCCAAACAGAGAACGCATCTTAAAAACCATTCTCGATGAAGTAAAAAACAATTACGATTACATTTTTATCGATTGTTCTCCCTCTTTAGGTTTGATAACCGTAAATGCACTTACTGCAGCTGATTCCGTTTTGGTACCTGTGCAATGTGAATACTTTGCACTTGAAGGTTTGGGTAAATTGCTAAATACAATAAAAATTGTCCAAAATCGTTTGAACAATCCATTGCAGATTGAAGGTATTTTATTGACCATGTACGATGCCAGGTTGCGTTTGAGCAATCAGATCGTTACTGAAGTTAAACGACATTTTTCAGAAATGGTATTTGATGTGATCATTCATAGAAATACAAAATTAGGAGAGGCGCCAAGCTTTGGTAAACCGGTCATCATGTATGATGCCGATAGCACCGGAGCGATCAATTATCTGAATCTTGCAAGAGAAATATTACAAAATAACGGAGGAATTAATCCAACCCATGCGAACCAATTATTGAATATCAATCAAAATTGATTAAATTTATAGTGTGATACTGTCATCAACCTGTGTTGAGGGAGGGTATTTTTTCCCGATAAAACGGGAGCTAAAATATGAGCCAGAAAAAAAACGATCTCGGAAAAGGTATTAGAGCATTGCTCGAAGGTATGAATTCAGATGCTGGAGGCGAATTCCTGCAAAAAAAAGCAGTGCAGGAAATGGCATCTACAAACAATATTCTACTCGAAAATATAGAGTTAAATCCATTTCAGCCACGTGCCGATTTTGATGAGACAGCCTTGCAGGAATTAAGTGCGTCTATAAAAATTCACGGAGTTATTCAACCTATCACAGTAAGAAAAGTTGGAACAAATAAATTCCAGCTTATTTCCGGTGAACGCCGGGTTCGTGCTTCAAAACTTGCAGGTTTAAAAGAAATTCCCGCATTTGTTCGCGCTACAAACGATCAGGAAATGCTGGAAATAGCATTGATCGAAAATATTCAGCGCGAAGATCTCAATGCGATTGAAGTGGCTATTCATTTCAGAAGATTATTGGATGAATGTAATTTAACTCATGAGGCATTGGCCGAAAGGGTTGGAAAAAACAGGGCTACGGTAACCAATTTTTTGCGTCTATTAAAATTACCACCTGATCTGCAGCGGGGATTAAAGGAGAAAAAAATGACCATGGGTCACGCTCGTGCATTAATTGCTCTTGATGATCCTGCAGGACAAATTGCTATTTATATGGAGATACTCTCCAAAAATCTTTCCGTGCGCGATGTGGAAGAAATGGTGCGAAATTATAACAACAAAAAAGTAAGTATAAAACAAAAAACAGTGAGCGTCTTACCTTATGAAATAAGAAAAGTACAGGATACCCTTGCTTCGCGATTAGCAACCAGAGTGCAAATTAAAAGGGATAAACAGGGTAAGGGTGAGATGGTGATATCCTTCTTTTCAGATGATGACCTGTTCAGATTAAAAGAATTAATAGAAGATTAATTACGGCGTGTGAAACATGGAAAATTATTCTGCATTTTATTTTTATTGATCACTAAACTTAGTTTCTCTCAGGTAGATACATTTTCTGTTCCCGTTACGGATACAATTACTATAACAACCGATACAATTGTAGAAGAAATTAGTAATGATACCATCAAAACTCCCTTTTATAAAAATTTATGGTCGCATGAACCACATTCAGTTGGCAAGGCTGCCTTATATAGTGCTGTGATTCCGGGTTTAGGTCAGGCCTATAATGGTAAATATTGGAAAATACCCATTGTTTATGCCGGCATCGGGACCTCCGCTTATTTTGTATATTATTGGAATAGTTTTTATAAGGAATTGAGGCAGGAATATATATTTCGAACAGATGGTGATTCCTCTACTAATGCCACCATTTATAATTATATTACCAGTGATGAAATATTATTGCAATATGTAGATAATACTAAACGTTATAGCGATCTGTTAGTAGTGGTAACTTCAGTTGTATATTTATTAAATATTGTTGATGCAGTAGTGGATGCGCATTTGTACGATTTTAATGTAAGCGACGACCTGAGTTTACATGTGCGGCCCTTCATTTTACCAAAGGGTTATATAACACAAAATGATTTTAATACGTTTGGAGTAAATCTAAAATTCAGTTTGAAATGAAAATAGTGTTGATCGGATATGGAAAAATGGGAAAGGTTATTGAGGAGATCGTTAATGCTGATAATAATTTGGACATTGTCCTAATTATTGATAGGGACAATTTAAATGATCTCACAAAAGAGAATTTACAAAGGGCAGATGTTGCAATTGAATTTACAACACCGCAAACCGCCGTGCAGAATATTCACACATGCGTGGATGCTGGAATTCCTGTTGTTGTAGGAACAACAGGTTGGTACGACAATCTGGAGGCAGTTACCGAATATGTTCTTGCCAATAATGGATCAATTGTGCATGCAACAAATTTCAGTATCGGGGTAAATATTTTCTTTGAAATAAATAAAGTACTCGCAGAAATAATGTGCGATCAACCACAATATGATGTTACCATTGAAGAAACACATCACACACAAAAACTGGATTCCCCGAGCGGTACAGCAATAACACTGGCGCAAAGAATATTAAGTAAATTAAAAAGTAAAAATAGTTGGGTAAATAATAAAACTTTAATCAAAGAAGAACTTGAAATAATTTCACATCGGTTGGAAAATGTACCTGGAACTCATGAGGTTATTTATACTTCTGAAGCGGATGAAATTAAATTAATTCACACAGCACGATCGCGCAAGGGTTTTGCAGAAGGTGCATTGCTTGCTGCAAAATGGATACAGG
>JAYSYX010000165.1:0-1764 GCA_043727235.1 Bacteroidota bacterium | reverse complement strand
TTTTCATTTCCTGATGGAGGAACGGGTGATGTTCTTTATTATGAACCCGATGTTATGGCTGCGCAGGATTATGATCCGTTCGGGATGACGCTGGAAGGAAGGAATTGGACTGCAACAAGTGAAAATTATAGGTATGGATTTGCAGGAGGTGAAATTAATAATGAATTTTATGGAAATAGTAACAGCTTAGATTTTCTTGCAAGAGTTTACGATTCAAGATTAGGTAAATGGCTTAGCCCTGATCCCGACGAATCAAAATATCCCGATATTAGTACCTATTCCTATAGTTTTAATAATCCAGTTTTTTTTAATGATCCTGATGGAAAGGGAGGTAAGATTACAGCAAGCAGAGATAAAAGTTCTGGTGAGATAATTTTAACCGTTTCTGCGACAATTTATGTCTATAATAACGCAGTTTCAAATACATATCTCAGGGGAATGGGGCAAGATGTCGAAGCAGGTATTGAAGATATGTGGAATAATCCAATGAAAATAAATGAAACAACAGGAACTCTAGAATCTGCTGGTCCTACTACAACTTTGTATAAAGGTGAACAAGTTAAAGTTATTTTTGATGTTACAGTTATAGCGGTAACTCAAGAGAAAGCCACCGAATTAGCTTCGGAAAACACTGATATTTCGGTTAATTTTATAAAACTAAATGCAGGCAAAGGAGCTTCAAGTACTGATGGTAATAATGCCGGAACGTGGTCATGGGATGTTGAAAACTTACCACAAAGTAAAAACATTTTTGCACATGAATTCGGGCATATTCTTGGTTGGTTTGGACGTACACTAATTGCCAATGAAAATTATAATGATTACGGTGGTAATGAGCCTGATAAAAATCAAAATGAAATTCATGCTCAAGACGGTGATGAATGTGGATATCCATTTAGCATAATGAGCAGTAAAGTAATTGACTATGGCTATTATGGAGATCAAGACCAAACAAGTGAAGGGTATAGTGATATGAATAGAGTTGTGCTTGATACAGATATAACTAAAATTAATGGTGGCGTAGGCGCAGATGAACAAAACTACTCACCGAGCATGAATAATTCCCTTTGGAATCCAGTTAAAACTGAAGATGGAGAGGTGACAAAAGTAAAAACATTTGGGCCTACACAAACAAACAAAATCTACACTGATGAATAATAATAGTATGAAAAATGGAACTCTTTTCTTTCTGGTAACATTGCTTATTTTGAGTAATCAATTTCAGCTTTATGGTTTAAGTTTTACTGTTAAGAAAAATAAAGGTATAATTGATACGCCGACCCAACAGTTAAATTACGTTGGACAAGTATTTATTGAAATGCCAGATTCAATATTTAATCTAGTTGAGTTGAAGAGTCTTACTTTTCTGAGCACTCCACTTGAAAACATTTCTCCTAACATTCAGGAACTAAAAAAATTAAATTACTTATCCATTAGTCATAGCAGTATTAAAGAGTTGCCGATTGAGTTCTGTCAATTACAAGAACTTGAGGTATTGAAATTAGGATTTAATAACCTTAATGAATTTCCACCTGAGATAACATGTCTCAGCAATCTTGTAGAATTAAATCTAGCAGTTAGCTCTATAAATAGTATCCCAAATGATATTAAAAATTTAAAAAAATTGCAAATTTTAGATTTGGAGTATACAAACCTAACAACAATTCCCAAGGTAATGGCAAAATTATCATCATTAAATGAATTATCATTAAAAAACAATAATTTAACCTCTTTTCCAAGGAATTTTTCTAAAATGGAGGAAAT
>JAYSYX010000164.1:0-1765 GCA_043727235.1 Bacteroidota bacterium | reverse complement strand
CAGGTTTACAAGACCCCAAAAAACCGATTGGTTCCTTTATTTTTCTCGGAACTACCGGTGTTGGAAAAACAGAATTGGCAAAAGCAATTTCCTCTTATTTATTTAACGACGAACACGCAATGACGCGTATAGATATGAGTGAATATCAGGAACGTCACAGTGTAAGCAGATTAATTGGAGCTCCTCCCGGTTACGTTGGTTATGATGAGGGCGGGCAATTAACAGAAGCTGTACGCAGAAAACCATATTCCGTTATTTTATTGGATGAAATTGAAAAAGCACATCCGGATGTATTTAATATTTTATTGCAGGTTTTGGATGATGGAAGATTAACGGATAATAAAGGAAGAACCGTTGATTTTAAAAACGCTATCATCATTATGACCAGTAATATTGGTTCGCATGTAATTCAGGAAAGATTTGAAGGGGTTACAGAAAATAATCTGCTTGCAGTTACTGAAACAACAAAAATTGAAGTGATGGACCTTCTGCGTAAAACAATCCGACCAGAATTTTTAAATCGCATTGATGAAGTGATCATGTTCAAACCATTATTGCGACATGAAATAAAAGGGATAGTTGAAATACAATTAAACGTTTTAAAAGAAATGCTTGCCGAACGCGATATTTTAATCTCTTTTTCTGATGCCGTAATTAATTGGCTCGCCGAAGAAGGTTTTGATCCTCAATTTGGTGCACGACCACTCAAACGCGTTATCCAAAAAGAGATCGTAAACGAATTATCCAAAAAGATCTTGTCGGGAGAGGTAAAAAGTGATGATACAATAGTTGTGGATGAGAAGGGTGGTGAGGTTGTGTTTGGGAATTAACTGATATTTTATAAAGATGACCGTTTAGATATAGATATAAGCTGATTAAATGCAAGCAGCTACCTAGGAATAAAGTTTTATGGGTTGCAAGCCTTCTATCAACTGGAATATGGCTATCGGAAATATATTATATTAAGTTCCAAAATTTAAAATAATTATTTTGGAACTTTTGGATCTTTAAGTGCAAGTAAAAATCCCGCACCAAACAAAATTGTTACAAGACCTCCTATGTATGGCATTAGTTCAATCATTTTTATTATTTTTTAACAGTTTTAAATAAATTCCGAAGCATAAGATAGTAGGCACCCAAAGACCAACAAATATGGCATGTTGTTGCTCTCCATTGTACCATAATCCTTCTGAGAATACAAGTGAAATAAAGGCTGCAACAAATAATAATTTGTCGGCCAGAGTAAATTTTTTAAACATATTATTTTTTATATCTCCTACTCGTTTGGCTTTTCGGTTGCGCCCCGTTTTTATAAATGGGTTCTGGTCTCCACTGTATAATATAAGGTTAGACAAATTTTTTCCCTTTTTGTTCATAGAGCTAACGCGTGTTTGTAATTCACAGGTCTAGTTTGGTGGAATCCGATTGCAAAAACTATCATAATGCTATATCAAGATAATCGTTTAATAAATCTTATGTTTAGTTACTGATTATTATGATTTATAAAATAAATGGGGGAGGTGCATAAATGATAGTTTATACTATTGATGAAAGGGTGTCAGAACTTCAAGAAATGTTATTCTATTTAGTGAAGTAAATTTTTAGGGAGAGACGCGTGAAGGATTGTAGCGGAAACCCCACAGCCGACCAAAGGAGGCGAGGAGTTGGAGCGAAAAGCCTGCCGGCTGCGCCAGCGCCAGGCAGGCCTGACCCGCAGGGTACACGCCCAATTTTTATTTAAATATGTAAGCAAAATATCTTTTCC
>JAYSYX010000163.1:0-4306 GCA_043727235.1 Bacteroidota bacterium | reverse complement strand
TTAGTCATAGTTTCAGGTTTTATTTGTTTGTTACTAATTTACTGCAACGGATAAATACCTGAAACTTTTTATTTACGAGACAAACATAGGGCCTGCTGACCGCGTCGGGCAGGGGGAGAAGATTCGAAGATTCGAAGGGGAAGGTTCTAAGGAGGAAAAAAGGAAGGAAGGATCGTAAGGATAAAAAGGGGTGTCAATCGTAAAATTTTCGTTAACCCGGCTGTTAATTGTCAATTATCAATTGTCAATTATCAATTATCTCTCGCGCCCGCTCAACCAAAAGTCAAAACCCATACATTTTCGTTAACCCGGCTGTTCAAATTGTCAATTATCTCTCGCCACCACTCAACCAAAAGTCGAAATCCATACATTTTCGTTATACCGGCTGTTCAAATTGTCAATTATCAATTGTCAATTATCAATTATCTCTCACAACCGCTCAGCCAAAAGTCGAAAGCCATACATTTTCGTTAAACCGGCTGTTAATTGTCAATTATCAATTATCAATTGTCAATTATTTCCCTATCTTCATATTTCCATGTCGGGCATACACAAAAAATTCTACCTCATAGTTGTAACCATAATAATTTTTGTGCAACAATTAAATGCACAGGAATTTCCGCAACTCAATTTTGAGAACATCAGCACTGTTAATGGATTAAGTGATAATATTATTACCTGTATTTATCAGGACAAAAAAGGGTTTCTTTGGATTGGCACTGCGAATGGGCTTAATAAATACGATGGCCTTGCCAATAAAACATTTTTCGCAAAGGAGGGAGATCCGAATTCACTTTCCGGCAACATTATTATTGATATTTTAGAGGATAATGATGGAGTTTTCTGGATCGCGACCCGGGATGGAGGAATAACAAGGTATGATCCTTCAAATACTCCTGATAAACAATTCCTGCAATTCAGAAATGACCCTGCTATAAGTGCATCAATTGCATCCAACCGAATTACAGCTATTGAAGAATTAAATGAGGAGTATATTCTATTTAGTTGCGAGAGTGCAACATTGGGATTTATTCACAAAAAAAATCTGAAAATAACGTATAATCATTCTGCTGATTCAATGCATTCCTTAATTGACCCTCGCAGCGGAGGAAACCAGCCAACCGCAGGCGCCTGGATACATCATTTTTATGCAGATAACGATCATATATACCTTTCACGGCTAGGTTCAGGGTTTTTTGTTTATGACAAAAAAAGTGAAAATTTCAAACAATTAAATTTTGATAAATCAAACGGAGGGATTCAACACTTTGAAGTTGATAATGAAAAGATCTGGATAGCGAGCTGGGGCAACGGCATGCATTACCTAAACAATCCATTATACGCCGATCAAGGAGAAAAAGTAATTTCAGAAAAACTTTTTGATACTGAAGAGGAAATCACTTGTGTATTATCAATTGATGAAGAATTTTTATTGGCAGGGTCGAAAGGTGCAGGAATCTATTTAATGAATAAAAAAGATTTTTCATTCATCCAACTCAAAAATGAAAAAGGAAATGATTTCAGTTTGTCATCAAACCGCATCAATTGTATTTTCAAAGATTCGAAAGGAATAATATGGATAGGAACAACTAACGGATTAAACAAATTTAATCCTGTACAATGGCAATTTAAAAGTTATACGATAACTGATGATTACAAAAAGGATATTATTCACTATTCCATATTTTCATACAACAAAAATACAATTGGCATTTGCACCTCAAACGGAATATATCAATTTTCGACAAAAGAAAATACCTTTAAACTCCGGGAATTTGTATATAAAAATTCGCCTTTACGAACAACTGCAGTTGTGGATCTTAATAAAAACATCACCTATCTTACTACTGAATCCAATGCATTCCATTACGATAAAAATACACATAAAATAGACCTTCTGAGTCCAAAACAATTTTACAATTATAAAGAAAAAAAATTTTATACTTACAAAGCTTTTCGTGATGCATACCAGGTGTATGATGTTTTAATTGATACTATAGAGGGAAAGGAATTTCATATTTTCAGAACTATCGGATCCGGGATTGGCATCTATGATGTAGAATCACAAAACTATTATGATCTTTTTCATTTTACTGATCCCGCTACTCTTAGCAGCAACTTTGTGCGGGTAATTTATAAAGACAGAAATAAAAATATCTGGATAGGGACATCAGAAGGATTAAATAAATTTGTAAAATCGCCTGATTATCAAAATAAATTTATTACTTATTTACACAAAAGCAGCGATAACAATACTATTTCCAATAATACTATCACGGGCATTTATGAAGATAAGGATCACAGATTGTGGATCTCGACCGGCAACGGAATTAATGAATTCACTGGCTCACGATTTATCCATTACTCCCCCGATAAAACAAGTAATGTAACAATGCATGGTTTATATGCAGACGATAACAATAATTTATGGACAGCTGTAAGAGGGGGATTTGAAGTATTTGATCTGGAAAAGAAAACCTTTCGATTTGTTCCTTTGATAAATAATACCTGGTTATTAAAAAATCCAGCACAAATATTTCAGGAGAAAGAAGGAGACTGGTATTACGGAGCAGGAAATCAGCTCATTCGTTTTGATCCGGAATCTTATTATTTTGAAACGGAATTTCCAAAAGTTTATCTTAACGATTTCACTGTATTCGATAAATCAATTATTAACACCCCTGCATTTAATGATCTCACCTTTAGTCATAACGAAAATTTTATAAGTATTAATTTTTCCTGCTTGCAATTATCACAGCCAGGAACTGTAAAATTTAAATATCAACTTATTGGATTAAATCAGGAATGGGTGGAAATAGGAAATTCAGGAAAGATCAGTTTTTTAAGTTTGCCTCCGGGAAACTATACATTAGTTGCAAAGGTTACAAACCCACAAGGTGATTGGAGTAATGAAATTGTTTTAACAGAATTTGTGATCTTACATCCCTATTGGCAACAATGGTGGTTTATTGCCTTATGTATTTTTACGGGAGCTACAATTGTTTATGGAGTTATTAAATATCGCGAAAAACAATTCCTGAAATTACAAATGATCAGAAACAATATTGCTAACGATTTGCATGATGATGTTGGAAGCGCTTTGAGCACAATAAATTTATACAGTGAGGTTGCAAAGATCAAATCACCCGAAGAAAATATCGCCTTACAAGACATGCTGAATAAAATTTCGAATACCAGCATCGAAATGCAAGAAAATATGAATCATATCGTCTGGAGTTTACAACCCCGCAACGACAATTTCGAACAGTTGATATTGCGAATGCGGGCATATAGTGCAGAATACTTGCAAATGAAAAATATTAATCCGGAGTTTATTACAGAAGAAAAACTGATGGATATAAAACTATCTCCCGACAAACGAAATCATATTTTCCTCATATTTAAGGAAGCATTGCATAATATTGTTAAATATGCAAATTGCACAGAGGTGAAAATACATTTATACAAAAACAAAGGGAAATTTGCGATGGAGATTACTGATAATGGGATTGGGTTTGACCATCAAATAAAATCGGTCGGAAATGGCCTTCACACCATGTCGGAAAGAGCAAAAAAGCTGCAAGGAGATATCGAAATCAGATCAGATTTAAATACAGGCACCCGAATCAAATTACAATTCTCTCTGTAAGAGCCCCTGCTAAATTTAGCAGTAGATCAATTAGAATAAACATGTATTTTTGATGCATTAATTATGGATATACGAGTTACACTTTTCGACGACGACGCTACCCGACGTGATGGACTTAAATTATTACTTGATAATTCCACAGGGTTTAATTGTGCAGGCACCTTTGAAGACTGCAGCAACCTGGTGGAAGATATTCTACGCAGCGAACCGCATGTTATCTTAATGGATATTGATATGCCGGGTATTAATGGCATAGAAGCTGTAAAAATATTAAAAGACCAATTTCCCGAACTTCCGGTAATGATGCAAACAGTATTTGATCACGACGAAAAAGTTTTTCAAAGTATACTTGCCGGCGCAACAGGATATTTATTAAAAAAAACACCCCCTGCCAAACTGTTGGAATCAATTAAAGAAATATATGAAGGTGGAGCACCAATGACCCCTGAAATTGCACTAAAAGTATTGTCATACTTCAAAATTAAGGAAACAAAAAAAGCAAAAGATGAAAATTTACTTTCTGTAAAAGAAAACGAAATACTTTCACTTTTGGTTGATGGCCTCAGTTATAAAATGGTAGCTGATAAACAAAAGATCAGTTATCACACTGTAAATTTTCACATCCGCAACATCTATAAAAAATTACACGTCCACAGC
>JAYSYX010000162.1:0-11699 GCA_043727235.1 Bacteroidota bacterium | reverse complement strand
AGAGGCAAACCAATTACAAAAACAAAAAATGTTTTTTTTGTTTATTTATTTTTATTGACAGTGGTTTTACCGGTTTCATTCATGTTAAATAGTAACGTTTTCGCATATGACACTGTACCTGGTTGGCATATTACTATATATCCTACACCTCATATTTTGGATATTATAAGGTTTATAATTTTACTATTTGTAGTTTTCACTTATTACAAATTATCCCGGGTTAAAATTTTTATTAATACTAAAATGTTTTATTTTCATTTACTTCTTACAGTGGTAACAATTGCACCCACAAAATATTTTATTTTACTATTATTCCATTTAGGTGCTATGAATGGAATAACACCTGGAAACATTGAAACAATGTATTATATAGTTGCGACTATGAACATAATATTCTTCTTAAGTCAACTAGCCTTTTTACTATACCTTTATAAAATTAAGAACCGTTCGCAATCCTGAGAATTGCATTGAAACCCTCGCTAAGCGAGAGCTTCACTGAGTTGGACTTTTACCATTAGTGAGACCCTCTAAAATTTGCTTTACTGAAAGCCTCGCTTAGAGCGAGACCTTCAGTTGCTCAGAATTTTACTGGCGATATTGCCATTACTGAGAGTCTCGCCAATAGCGAGAGACACACTAGAAAGTTTTCTTCGAAAAAATTGAGGCTTTCGCTCCTAGCGAAGGTCTCAATAATGTCCAAGAGAAAGAAGGTCTCAATAATGCCTAATAAAAGACATAAAGCCCAGGGGTTGAACTTTTACCATTAGTGAGACCCTCGCTAAGAGCGAGAGCCTCACTGGTTGTTTCAACGATAAAAGTTCTTAAAAATCAAACAAATAGTGATTGTCGTTTTGTGCTTTTTTTGTCATGGCAATGAATTCTTGTCCACGGGTAAATCCTAACATTTTTTCCACCATTTCTTTATTACAAAAAGAATTTTCTCTCAACGCTGCATAATCCAAATAGGATGAATAACTCCGGTCGGCCGGATTAAAAATTAATTTATCTTTAACAGGATTTAAGTGAATATAATTGAAACAATGCAATGGGTATTCATTTGCATCTATTATATGATTAGACAATTCTTTTTTGTGGGATAGTGTTTTAGTTTTTGTATTATCTTGAAACAATGAACCATGGGTATGATTTTGTTTATTTAAAGCCTGAGTATAACTCGATAATAATTTGCCGACAGCATTTTTTATTTTTTTTAAATTATCAATTTTTTTAACGTGAACCATAAAATGGAAATGCGTAGGCATTAAACAGTATGCTAAAATATCAAAAAAGGGTATCCACTCCTTTGTTACCTTTTTTAAAAAGTATTGGTAATTATCATCATTATAAAATATAAGTTGCCTTCTATTGCTTCTGTTAAATAAGTGGCATATCTCGTTTTCTTCAAAGTGCATGTGCAAATTTATTTAACTACAGCGAGCTAATTTTTTACACGGTTAGAGTGAAGTTTTTCGGTAGTTTGAGATGAATTCTCCTCCGAAGGAATTGAGGCTTTCGCTCTTAGCGAAGGTCTCAATAATGCCCAATGTAAAAAAAAGCCTCCCTGGAATTTCCCAACGAAGAAATTGAGGCTTTCGCTCTCGAAGGTCTCAATAATGTCCATGAGAAAGAAGGTCTCAATAAGGTCTAAAAAAAGAATGTCTCAATAAAGCCTAGGGGTCGACTTCTACCACTAATGAAACCCTAGCCGGGAGCGAGAGATTTATTGACTTGCATACCTTCGGTTTAATTATATAGATTAGTGCCATGAAATTTTATCAAACCCTCTTACTTTTAATTTTCACAATCCTCTCGGGTCACTTGTTTTGTCAGGATACTACTCATTACAGGCAGGAAAACGCACTGATGTTTCACAATAATTATTCATTTATCAGAACAAACAAATCCGACAATTTTGGAACATTTTACCAAAGCAGCGGGAGCGATGATATGCAAAGATGGAGAGGGCACGGTGTATTTAAAGAATCCTGGAATAAGATTGTATTAACATTCGATACAACACAGCTTATCAATAAATTAATTTCATCTACAGATACTTCGCATAAAGATATTCTGTACATTAAATGGTTCACACACTATGGAGAACAACAAGAATATTTTTCTATCCGATTTGCTGATACTCTGAAAAACAATATAATTTTTTCAACTGATTTTAAAGGATACATTTTAAAAATACCCAAATCTGAACTTACAGATGATTCACTCACACTTCATCTCTTTTCACTTAAATTGTTTGAGTTTATTGTGGAAGAAAACACCAATGAAATTACACTTATAGCAAATACTCAATTTGACCCAAAAAGTTTCGATAAAATAACAGAGATATTAGGGAAAAACAGAAAAGGATTTACAACTGAAAGTATGTTTACTAATGAGAAACAAACTCAATTTATAAAAGTGTCCAACTGATGAAATATTTTTTAGAGAAATTATTACCAAATGACCACAAAAAACGGAAATGGATCTCTGTCGCTGTAACTATAGTTATCTCTGGGTTACTGACTATTTTTGGCATTTATGGCATCGGAGAATATGGTATTGCATTGTTTATTTTAACACCACTTTTCCTTGGTGCATGTTCAACAATATTATATGGACTTAAAAAAGAAATTTCGCAAAAGGAAGCTTGGAAAATTGGTTTATTAACACTTTCAATATTCATGGGCATACTCTTTCTTTGTGCCATGGAGGGGTTGATCTGCATAGCTATGGCCACACCATTTGTGCTTTTATTTACATGGATTGGCACTATAATTGGCCATACATTAATCACTAAAGCACCCAACAATACTCCAATAAGCATATTTATACTAATCAGTATAATCCCCTCTATGTCATTTATAGAAAAAGAGTTTGCCCCTACCCTGTCATCTGTTACAACTTCCATAGAAATTAATGCAGATCCAAATACTGTTTGGAAAAATATTGTTGCATTTCCAAAACTGGATGAACCAAATGAATTTATTTTTAAAACAGGAATTGCATATCCGATTAGCGCCAGTATTGAAGGAACAGGAGTAGGCGCCATAAGAAATTGCAATTTCAGTACCGGTAGTTTTGTAGAGCCTATTACAGTATGGGATGAACCTAACTTATTAAAATTTGACGTTTTGAAACAACCAGACCCAATGAAAGAACTTAGTATTTGGGATATTAATGCTCCCCATTTACACGATTATTTCGTTTCAAAAGATGGGCAATTTAAATTGACCGCATTACAAAACGGCAATACCTTATTGGAAGGCACTACCTGGTATTACCACGACATTAAACCGGCATTCTATTGGCAAATTTGGAGCGACCATATAATCCATAAAATTCATAGCAGAGTTTTATTACATATTAAAAACAATTCTGAAATAGTACTAGAAACCAAAATATGAAAGCTTACAATAGGAAAACTAACTCCACAATGAATAATACCTTCTGGATATGACATAAAAAACCTCAAGTGATAAGGAGCACTGGTTTGAATATCAATTATATAAAATAACAATTAAAATTGCCTATGACGAAGATGATAGAGACTAGTAGTTATTCAATTATATGGGAATCTAAATTATGACTTGTCCAGTTTTCTAAGTATTATTGGAACTGACTTTGATATTAAACCAATTTACCAGATACCTGGAGGAAACTAAAAACTCTATAATTTTAATTCATTATTAATATCACTTGTAAAATTAAGTTAAAGCATTTCCTATGGCTACAAATAATTTTCTGCGTGCTTTACAAAAACACCTTCCCTTACTTCCTCTGTTATTACTAGCTACCTATTGCATAGATACCATAATAAAAGCAAATCGCGGAACTGCTGTTTTCCATGGCGTCACTTTTAATGTGTATTTGGCCATATCGCATTATATTGCCTTTGTAACTATTTTATTAAACTTCCTATTTTATTTTTTCCTGCGAAAATTTTATAACTATATTCTTGCACTTACAATTGGAATTGGAATTTTCAATATTATCACATTTTCCGCGCTGCAAACAATATTGCAACTCACAATATTCAGAATAGGATTTAATTTTCAACTTGCTGCTTTTTGGGCGGGATTACTTGCTTATGTCATCAATTTCAAACGAATTAATGGATTAATTGTAGAGGCCTTTGGGAATAAACAAACTGAAGAGGAATATGACAAATATAAATACAATGAAGACGTATTGCGCTTCAAGGAGAAATATGCAAAGTACACAAAAGAAGAACTTAGTGAAATTATAAGGGAAAACAAATTTGTTCCTGAGGCACTTGAAGCCGCAGCTCAATTATTAAAAGAACAAGAACCTAAATAAGTAATTAATTTGTATTTTTAACCGTTAATCCGCATTAATCCTATAATTTAATCCTAAAAATACCAACATGAAAAAGACCCTGCTAATTCTATTGTCATCTGCATTTACCATGTGTGTTTCTGCTCAACTTGTTGCTAAAATGGAAGTTAAAGAAGATATTCCCGGAATTTGCGACAAAAATGAAGTGTATGCACTTTTTCCATCCTTTGAGGGACAGATTGAAGCCATTTGTCCTTTATCTGAAACTGAGATTGCTAATAAATTGAATACAGAATTGCAATTTCTAAAGGATAATCCCAAATATAAAGACAAGGGCATGGTGAGTCTTATTATTAATTGCAGTGGCCAAGTAGTACAGTGTCGCATGGGAGTTGAAACTAAAAGTCCCGAACTTGACTACCAAATATTAGCAGTATTTAACAATTTGCAAAATTGGAAGCCGGGAAAACTATACGAAAAAGAAGTTGACTCTTCCATATTATATAGTTTTAAAATAAAAAAAGGAATATTAAGTTTCGAATGAATTTAATATCTAAAATATTCACCCCCAATTTATGATATTCCTACCCACAGAGACCCTCACATTCAAAACAAAACTTAAGCAGGATGAAATAATCTCCCGCCTTTCACAATCAGTTGAACCTGAGAAACTTATTCGATCGGGATTGTTTGGATCTGCTAATACCAAACCATACGAAGGCAAAATAACGGGGTATACTTTTAGTATCAAGCGAATCATAAAATATCGCAATTCCTTTTTACCGAGAATATTAGGGAGTGTTGAACAGGACATTCAGGGAACTTCTATAAAAGTAAAAATGAGATTACAAATTTTTGTAATTGTATTTTTGATTGTATGGTGTAGCGGTGCTTTTATTGGTTTATTTTTTATTGCAAAAAATGTAGTTATCAGCAAACAATTTGATCCCTGGCTCTTCATGCCAATTGGAATTTTATTATTAGTTTATATATTAGCATTGGCTGCTTTTAAATATGAAAGCGGTAAATCAAAAAATGATCTGACAACTCTTTTTGAAGCTGAAATGCAGGAAGGATAATTAAAATAAAACCGCGCACCTTTTCGTCTTACAAGAATGCCCTCTATGTTTAAAGTCGTGGAATTCATAATTGAAGTTTTAGGCTGGTTACAAATTGTGGCAGGTCCTTTGTTTATAGGCCTTGTTATAGGAGCTATCGTTTATTTTCCGGACCCTACGACTAAAAAGTTAATTACAGGGATTTGCATAACAGCATTTGGGTTGGTCTTCGGGATTTATATAGCAATACGAGCATGGAAAAAGGGTGGAACCATTAAATTTTTATCAAGAATAAGTGCAACACCTGAATTAGATAATTTTGTGGAAAGTTCAGAAGAAAAAAATGCTGCGGAAAATGCAGGTGAAGCAAAAAAATAGCTCTTCGGCTTAAGCCTAACATAAAGCCATATTTAATATTTCTACTAAATTCCTTTATTTAAGTAGGTGTTTTCTAATAAACGAGTTTCCATTTTAAATTCACAGTGATTTTCATTGTTTTGATCACCTTTTTGGAAACCTTTCAAACTTTAACTAGGTTTGAAAAATTTTTAAATTTAAACTCCGGTATCCTAATAATTGAAAATGCGCCGCAACATTCCGTCCCTTACAGAAAATACCTTCCTGAGGTATTTTAATTTCATAGCATTATATATCGCCCAAGGAATTCCCGAAGGCATGACCTTTTTTGGCATTCCTGCCTGGATGGCAATGAATGGAAAAACTCCCGGCGAGATCGGAGCATTTGTTGCCGCTGTTAGTTTACCATGGAGTTTTAAATTAGTGGTAGCGCCCCTTATGGACAGATTTACTTATTTACCTATGGGCAGAAGAAGGCCCTGGGTTATTGTTGGGCAACTGGGATTAATAATTAGTTTTATTGCCATGGCATTTGTGCCAGACCCACTCAATAATTTATGGTTATTAACCTTAGCCGGATTTTCAGTGGGATGTTTCGGCGCATTTCAGGATGTAGCAACCGATGGAATGGCAATCGATATTATTCCTGTTCAACAGCAAGCAAGAGCGAATGGATTTATGTGGGGCTCTAAAATTATCGGTACTTCCGCCTCTCTTGCATTGGGAAGCTGGTTGATCAACGAGCATAATTTCACAACAGCAATTCTTTCTCTTTCTATTTTAGTTGCAACAATAATGCTCGTTCCATTAATTTTAAGAGAACGACCGGGAGAAAAATTTTTTCCATGGTCAAAAGGGACATCATCCCCGGAAACAAAAAAAATGCAACTTACGGATTGGTCAGTGATATTTAAATCTTTATATAGCGTATTTACCCTGCGCAATAGTTTGTTACTTGCAATAATTTTATTTGCCACACAAATTTCATTTAATTTCCTCGCCACCTTATTACCTGTTTTTACGGTCCAGGCGCTTGGATGGAGTGATCAGGAATACTCGCAATATTTTGCTGCTGCTAGTTTGATTGGCGGAATAGGCGGTATGATAATAGGTGGATTTTTAATCGACAAATTTGGAAAAATACGTATGATGAATATTTATTTTTTTACGCTGATATTATTAACAGCGGTATTTGTTTTCGGAAATTCTCTGTGGAGTGTCACTTGGTTTATTGCAGGATTTATGATGGTTTATCAGATATTGTATGTTTTTGCATGCATTGGCTTATTTGCAATTGCAATGCAATGTTGCTGGAAAAAAGTATCTGCAACACAGTTTACTATATATATGACCATAGGAAATATTGGACGAATTACAGGTGCAAAATTGTTAGGGCCAGCGAAAGAGCAAATTTCCTGGGACTATATTTTATTGTTATTTGCAGCATTACTTCTGATAGCATGGTTTATTTTACAATTCCTACGCGTTGACAACCATTTGAAAGAGGTAGAAGATCTGGAAAATAATTATATTGAAAAAGAAAAAAATCCATCGTTGATCTGACAAATATATTATTTGGTGTATCGTAGGTATATCCTGATGGCATTAAAACGGGTCAGTATTAAAAGTTGGGCAGTTAGTAAACATAGTTGATCTATTTTTATGAAATTAAGACTTAATACCTTTATTTTGATTTGCACGTACTAACACTCAATTCATTAATTGAATTAATTCATATTGTGGGGCTCAAATTAAAATTAAGAATTTTGATCCTCAATATAAGTTTACGGAGCTGAGGGCGGGCATCAGCAGGTGGCTTTAATGTCCCTTATGCGCCGCCACATCATAACAAAAGCTCCAATGTTAGCGGGGTTTGAGCGAAAATAAGCGCCTTCATAATATAAAGTAATATTTTTATCTTAAATCAGATTTTAAATCGAAGGATAAATCACCAATTGAAAAGGCGCCTTTTTCGCTCCGGGTGGCAAGCATTAGGGACATTAAAGCCGCATGATGTAGCCCTTGACTTTTGGCGCCACCTTTTGGTCAAACAAAAGGTGGCAAATCTGATGTAACTACAATTAAACACTCGGACCTGAATTTTGATTTCTTTATAATATAATGACCTTTGCATGTCTAAAAATAATAATGAAATTATTGATGCTCCCTAGAAAATGAAGGTATCCCATTAAAACCTTTTTAATAACTTACAAAGCCCACATATAAAAAAACCTTGTAAATTTGACGCATATGGAAATATTAGAAAACTTAGACCCACTCCTCCAAACCTTTTGGTATATTGCCATTCCCGCCACCGTCATCCTCATAATTCAAACCATTATGACCTTTGTCGGAGCTGACACTTCAGATGGTTTACAAGCAGATTTCGATGGGGATCTGAGCGGAGCTGATGCGCCCTTTCAACTGTTTTCTTTAAGAAACCTGGTAAATTTTCTTTTGGGTTTCAGCTGGGCAGGTATCTCCTTTTATTCCTCCATCCCGAATAAAGCCTTGCTGATAATTGTATCCTTGGCAATAGGTTGTTCTTTTGTTTACATGTTCTTTATGATCATAAAACAACTTTTAAAATTATCAGAAAACAATTCATTTAATATTTTAAATACATTAAATAAAACTGCTGAGGTATATTTGACCATTCCTGAAAATAAAAATGGAAAAGGAAAAATTATGATCAGCATCAACGGAGCATTCCATGAATTGGATGCAATGTCGGAAAATGTCAGAATACCCTCAGGCTCAATAGTTAAAGTAGTAAAAATAGAAAACGGAAATATTTTAATAGTAGAAACAGTTTAATAAACCACATATGTCTCCAGTAATTATAATAGTAGTTGCAGCAGTCGTTATTGTAATAACGATAACTGCCTTAGTATCAAGGTATAAACGATGTCCCTCCGACAAAATATTGGTCATTTACGGACGAACAGGCGGAACATCGGCAAAATGCGTTCACGGCGGTGGTGCTTTTATCTGGCCGGTTATTCAGGATTATGCATTCTTAGATCTTAAACCATTATCCATTGAAGCCAATTTAACAAATGCTCTCAGCCGTCAGAATATCAGGGTGGATGTTCCATGTAGATTCACCATTGCGATATCAACGGAACCGGATAGTATGAATACAGCGGCTGAAAGATTGTTGGGACTAACATCTGAACAAATTCAGGAATTAGCAAAAGATATTTTATTTGGTCAGTTGCGTTTGGTAATTGCGACGATGACAATTGAAGAAATAAATTCCGATCGCGATAAATTTTTGGATAATATTTCGAAAAATGTTGACAGTGAATTAAAGAAAATTGGTTTAAAACTGATAAACGTTAACGTAACGGATATTAAAGATGAATCAGGATATATTGAGGCTTTGGGAAAAGAGGCAGCTGCAAAAGCGATAAATGAAGCGAAGATCAGTGTTGCCGAACAGGAAAAGATCGGGGAGACAGGAAAGGAGATGGCGAACAGGGAAAAAGATACGCAGATCGCCGAAACACATCGCGACAGAGACGTAAAAATTGCCATCACGCAAAAAGACAGAGAGATAAGTATTGCAACTGCAATTAAGGATGAAACAATTGGTAAAGCGGAAGCCGACAGAGATACCAGGGTGAAAACTTCCGAAGCAAATGCACTCGCAATTAAAGGGGAAAATGAAGCTAAAATTGATATAGCAAATTCGGATGCAGCGCGAAGAGAAAAAGAAGCTCAGGCTTTGCGTATTGCAATATCCGCAGAAAAAGTACAACAGGCAAAAGCGCTTGAAGAATCATATGTGGCTGAACAAAAAGCCGAGTTGGCGAGGTCGGAAAGAGAACGTTCAACTCAGATAGCAAATATTGTAGTTCCTGCGGAGATAGATAAACAACGCGCAATTATTGAAGCACAGGCAATTGCGGAAACGATAAGAGAAAATGCAAAAGGGGAAGCAGATGCAATATTTGCGAAAATGCAGGCAGAGGCAAAAGGTTTGTTCGAAATACTCACAAAACAGGCGGAAGGATATAAAGAAGTTGTAGCCGCAGCAGGTGGCGATCCCACCAAAGCATTCCAGTTACTTTTACTTGAAAAATTACCGGAATTAGTGAGAATTCAGGTGGAAGCTGTAAAAAATATTAAGATCGATAAAATCACTGTCTGGGATTCCGGAAACGGTCAGGGTGACAATGGAAATTCATCCACCGCAAACTTTGTTTCAGGTATGATGAAAACAGTTCCACCACTTAACGATCTGTTCAATATGGCAGGATTAAATCTTCCGTCTTATCTTAAAGGTGAAGACCCAGTAAATACGGATTCAAAGAAAAATGAGGAGTAATTTTCCTGGTTTTTGTATTTCCAATGAAAATTGGTCTATAAAAAATGCGTAATTTCTTACAGCCCATATTTTTGCGTCTTAGCGTGAAAAAATAAAAAAAAATTCACGCAGAGGGTAAAATATTAATTTATCTATTAAGCACATACCACATCTTTAGGCCTTTGCGACTTGGCGTGAAAAAAAATAAAAAAAATTGCTCGCAAAGCCGCAAAGATGCAAAGGAATATAGAATTTACAGCCTGTGTGAAATTATTGCTAAAAAGAGTTAAAAACGATAAATATTTAAAATATTAAAATATTTTTATCCCAAACTTAAAATCCAATGCTTAAAATCTACCTCAAAATTTTCAGTGTGTTTATTTCTTTTGTATTTACAACATCTTCCTGTTCTGATAAATCTCATTCCGATTTGACCGGCGTATGGGAAATTGAAGAATTAAAGATCACAATAGAAACTTTTAATAACTCTGATAGCACAGAGATAATTGAAGCAAATGAAAAAAACTGGGAAGCAAAAATGAAATCCAGAAATATCAGAACTTATTACAATGGCGATGGTACCTACCATTCCGTTCATAAAGATCTCAACGACAACATAACTTATGACCCTGCAGGAACCTGGAAAATAATTAAAGACTCCTTGATAGTCCAGGATACATTTCCAAAACCGGTCACCTATAAATTTAAACTAAAAGTGGAAGAAGATTTTGTAGAATATTGGGGTCTAGAAGACTTTGACCAGGACGGTAAAGCAGATGATGAATATTACAGCAAACAGCGAAGGGTGGAATAAGGAGTAAGGAGTAAGGAGAAAGTAGGAAGTAGGAAGTAGGAGAATTCGGGTCAGCGAGAATCATACTCATTGGAGCCTTGGATTTTAAACCACTAAACGTTTTTTTTAGGTCGGAGCAACCTCACCACTCATTTATCCGCCGAAGCTTCAGCGTAGGTGGACCACTCATTTATCCTCCGTAGCTTTAGCGAAGGTGGACCACTCTCCTTGTAAACTTTCAAAATCAGAAATATTTGTATTTTTATCACCATTTTAAGCAACGATCTGTAATCAAATATTGGAAAAAGATTTTTAGAAAAAATTAACCATGAAATACATAAACGAGATTGAAATAAACAAACCCATTGCCCGTGTAATTGAAATTTTCGATAATCATGATAATATGGACAAATGGATGGAAGGTTTACAAAGTTTTGAGCATATAAGCGGAACTCCCGGTCAGACTGGAGCCAAATCAAGGTTAAAATTCAAAATGGGGAAAAGGGAGATTGAAATGATAGAAACCATTACCACCAGAAATCTCCCCGACGAATTTAGCGGAACCTATGAAGCCAACGGTGTTTTTAATATTGTGAAAAACAGTTTTGTTAAACTATCTGATACAAAAACAAAATATATAACAGAGAACGAATTTCAATTTAAAGGATTCATGAAGATCATTGCCTTTTTAATGCCCGGTGCATTTAAAAAACAAACAATGAAATATCTTACTGACTTTAAAAACTATGTAGAAAAACAAGCGTAGGTGTTATTTGTTAATTTAGTAATTTTCAATTTAGTAATTTTTTAACTTATTCAAAAAATAGTTATGATGAAAAAATATGTTTTTATTTCTCTGGCCATATTGTTATACATATTGCCAATT
>JAYSYX010000161.1:0-1781 GCA_043727235.1 Bacteroidota bacterium | reverse complement strand
GTAAAAGTATTTTCTTATGATGTATTTTCTTGTCTAAAAACCATTCCACGGATTTATATAATAGGCAAATATTTGAACAATTACTCGCTTCGGCATTTAGTGCTGCTGCCAATTATCGGGCATCACAAAGAGGTAAGTCAAAAAGAGATTCTTTACATAAAATTAAAATTTCACTGGAAGAAGTCGATGAATCAAATTTTTGGTTAACAAGTATTTTTGAATTAAAAATTAACGAATCTCCTGAAATAAAAAGATTAATAAAAGAAAGCGATGAACTGACAGCTATATTTGTAACAATTGTAAACAAATTAGAAATTTAAAATCATTACAAATAATATTGTACTTTGTTATTACAATAGACACAGCATTAAAAAGGTTGAATTTTAATTTCTAATAACTAAATTTTTTCTTCCTTCTATTTTCTTTTTTTCCTTTCCCAACCCTTCCTTCCTTCAGTCACAGGAGCTTTAGCGAAGGTGCCCTTAGAACCTTCACCTTCAATTCTTCGAATCTTCTCCCTTCTTTTTCCTTTTTTAATCACCGTATCCAGTGCAATAGGTAGCCAACACCTCCGGCGCTTTTTCGTAACCGAAACTATCTGATTTATTTAAATATTCACATGCAGATTCCATCTCACCGAGTTGTAACATTAAAATTCCATAATTGTAATTCCCCATTGGAAAATCAGGATCATATTTTAACATTATCTTAAAATCTGTTTCCGCATCGGTATAATTTCCAAGCATGGCTTTACTCAAACCGCGCTGATTATAAATATCTTTATTTTCAGGATCAACATCTGCGGCAGAATTAAATGTTTTTATCGCAGAATTATAATCCTCCTGAAAATATTGCGATAATCCCAGATTATATAAAATTTCAGCATTCTGAAGATCATATAACAATGCAACTCTGAATTTATCCTCAGCGCCCGAATAATCGCCTTCAACTGCTGCCTCCAATCCCATGGAGAGATAATATGCGGCCATATCACTATTGGCAATTGCAGACTCCTCTCCGTCAACTTTAAATATTATACTGTCGTCGTCTGCTATTATTTCAATTTTATCTGTTTCAATTTGCGCTTGCAAAACTGTAAGAACAGATACAAAAAATATAAAAAGAAGTGTACGTTTCATGGCCTAAAATTTAGTCTTTAAACGATGTAAATATTACCCTTATTATTTAACTTCCGAAAAAACGGGTATCTGATAATCTTAAAAATGCCTCAACATTGGTTAAACGCTATTTTCCCGGATAAATTCAAATTTCGTAAAATATTTTCAAAATCTGTAGAAAATCGCTGAAATTTCAGGATCTGTTTAATTTCCAATTTGATCTCTTTTCTGTTTGTTCGGCATTTAATTCTGATTTGGATATCTTTTTATCGTAAACAAAAGATGCAAAAAAAGCTGCAATGTCCTGTTCTTCATCGTTTTCAGATACTAATTGATCTGGAGAAAAGTATTTTTCAATAAAGCCTGTATCAAATTTTGCGGATAAAAAAGCCTCATGTTGCATCACGTATTTACCAAAAGGCAAGGTAGTAGATACTCCTGAAATTTTGTAATCATCAATTGCTCTGATCATTTTGAGGCAGGCCAATTCTCGGGTTGCCGCATGCACAATCAGTTTAGCCAATAAAGGGTCGTAATAAATAGGAATATCCATGCCCTCCTCATAGCCATCATCCACCCTTATTCCATGCCCCTGTGGCCTGCGATATGTTATTAATTTTCCGATATCAGGAAGGAAATTATTCCTGGGATCCTCTGCAGTTA
>JAYSYX010000160.1:0-11761 GCA_043727235.1 Bacteroidota bacterium | reverse complement strand
GTAGGATTTCCCATGAGTAAAATATATCCCATCCTCAAAACTTTGATAGAAGGATAAAATTCAAGGTAGTTTATTATTGAGTAGGATTTGTAATTTTTCACATTTTAGTTTTTAATATCTCCTCAATACTTTCCACCAAAATATCAACCTCTTCCATTGTATTATAATAGTGTGGCGAAATGCGCAACGCAGCTTCAACATGTTTTTGGTTAAAATCCATTAACGCGAATTTTTTTGCAGCAGCCCCAACGTTGATATTTCTTTTTATCAATTGATTCTTAAGCTCAAATACATCAAAATTATCAGCAGTTAAGGAAATGATGGCAGATAAATTTTTCCCTTGATCCAATAATCGCACAAAGGGTATGGCTGCCAATTTTGTTCTTGCATGGGAACAAATTAATTTATTTCTTTCGGCAATATTTTCTATACCAATATTTAAAATATATTTGATCGCTGCAATTGTTCCCATTTGTATGGCATACGACATTTCTGTTAATTCAAATCTTTTAGCGTCGTCCGTAGGTTGATAAATATTATCTTCAATCCAATCGGCGCCACGCATATCTATGAACATTGGTTCCGCCACCCGCTTCAACATTTTATCCGAAACAAATAAAATTCCACCACCTCTTGGTCCGCGCATAAATTTACGTGTTGCAGTTGCTAAAAAATCACATTTAATTTTAGAGGAATTCACATTAATTTGTCCTGCACTCTGACAAGCATCAACAATATAAATAACATCCTCCTCACTACAAATATCGCCTATCTCTTCAACCGGTTGAATCATGCCCGTATTGTTGGGGATATGCGTTACAGCAACCAATACCGGGCGATGTTTTTTTATCAGTTCACGCATGGAATTTACATCCACCTCACCACTTTCTATATTCTCTGCTCTGATGATATTTACTCCAAATCTTTTCTGAAGTGATAAAAACTGTATCTGGTTGGAAACATAATCGTTTAAGGTGGTGAGAATAACATCTCCTCTTTTAAATGGAATTGAGGAGAGTGCCTTTATATAAGAATCGGTAGAACTGGTTGTAAAAGCAATATTTTCGGGTTTGCAATTTAATAAGGCGCCCGAAGCAGAATAAAATTGATTTAATTCATCTGCTTTTAACGCTGCGTATTCATATCCTCCAATAAGTGACTCTTCTTCTATATATGTTGTAACAGCATTTATTACAGGTGAGGGATGAAGCGAACATCCTGCGTTATTAAAATGTTTTTTAGAACTACAACCCGGAGTGTCATTGCGCAATAATTCAATATTCATGAAGGAATAAATTTAAAATAATCCGTATAGCTCAGTATTCACGCGCTGTATTACATCACTAAGGTCTTCACTGTTCTCAGCAAAATTGCAATGGTCAATATCGATCACCAATAATTTACCATGTTTATATTTACTTATCCAGGCTTCATAATATTCATTTAATCGACGCAGATAATCAAGACGTAAATTGTCTTCATATTCACGTCCTCTTTTTTGTATCTGGTTTACAAGTGCCGGAATGGATCCGCGTAAATAAATTAAAAGATCAGGCGGAGATATTAAAGAAGTAATGGAATTAAAAATTTCGGTGTAATTCTGAAAATCTCGAGTGCTCATTAATCCCATTGCATGTAAATTCGGTGCAAAAATTTGGGCATCCTCATAAATGGTTCTGTCCTGCACAACGGTTTTAGTTCCCTTTTGAATTTCAATTATCTGTTTAAAACGCGAATTCAAAAAGTATATCTGTAAATTAAAGGCCCATCTCGGCATATCCTGATAAAAATCGTAGAGGTAAGGGTTATTTTCCACGTCCTCGTAATGCGTTTCCCACCCGAATTGTTTTGCGAGTAATTGTGTAAGTGTGGTTTTTCCTGCCCCGATATTTCCGGCGACAGCAATATGTTTAATTACTTTCCTGTCGTTATCCCTGGGTGTATTATTTCCGACAACCTTGATCTCTGGTTCTTTTTTTGAGCTCTTCACCTCCGATTTTATTTCTACGGTTTTTTTAGCAGCTGTCTTTTTTACAGCTGGTGCTGCTTTTACACCAGTAGGTTTTTTTACTTGTTTAGTCGATTTTGCCATTGCTTCTCCGGTTGTGGGTGTTCTGTTATGAAATAAAGTTAAACGCTGGGTTGTATTTGTTAAAGAAGGGGTTAAAAGTAGTTAATTCCCATTATTTTTCTTACTTCTGCTATCGTTTTTTGTGCATTTTCTTTTGCTTCTTCAGCTCCGCGTTTCACCACAGAAGATAAATAAGCCTCATCTTCTAACAATTCATTGATCCTTTTGCGGATTGGTGAAATGTAATTGATCATATCCTCAGTCAATTGTTTTTTTAAATCGCCATAACGCACAGTGCAATTGTTATATGCATTCTCAAAATGAGATATACTGTCGCGGTGGCTTACTATCTTCATCAATTCAAATAGATTTTGAATTTCCTGAGGCTTTTGCTGATTCATTTGTGTTGGACCTGCATCTGATTTCGCTTTCATTATTTTTTTTCTGATGCTTTCATCCTCCTCATTTAAAAAAATGGCATTCCCTTCACCTCCCGATTTGCTCATTTTAAAAGAACCATCCAAACCAGGTACTTTCACTAATTCTTCGCCAAAATTATAGGCGACAGGTTCAGGAAAATACTCCACTTCAAAACGCGAATTAAATCTTTTTGCAAAATTTCTTGTCATCTCCAGATGCTGTTCCTGATCCTTCCCAACAGGAACCTTATGTGCTTTATGTATTATAATATCCGCAGCCATTAATACCGGATAAGTAAGTAAAGCCGCATTAATATTTTCCTGATGCAATTTTATCTTTTCTTTAAAAGTTGCAACCTTCTCCAATTCACCCTTATATGCTAAAGTATTCAACAATAGATATAATTCAGGAATTTGAGGAAGATCGCTTTGCACATAGATCACCACTTTTTCAGGATCTAAACCACAAGCAAGGTAGGTAGCTACGGTCTGCTTAACCAACACTTTTAATTCTGCGGGATTATTATGTGTGGTTAGTGAATGATAGTCAGCGATAAAAAAATATCCTTTTATTCCCTTGTCCTCACCCATTCGCACATAATTGCGCACAGCTCCATAATAATTTCCAAGGTGTAATATGCCGGTTGGCCGGGTTCCGCTCACAACAGTTTCCATTCGGCGAAAATAGAAAAAAGATATTGGAAGTTTGCAGAAAACCACAATTGATTAAGGAGTTTGCAACATTTCTTTATTAACATGCTACTATCCGGTAATATTTGTATCTGACATTCAGGTCAATAAAAAATAACATTAACTTTATGCCATGAAAGTGGATAAAACTCTGGTGGATAAACTTGCGAATTTGTCAAAACTTGAATTCGATGAAAAGGAACAGGAGGCCATCATTAAGAACTTATCGGATATGCTTGATTTCGTTGGTAAACTTGATGAAGTTGATGTTGAGGGAATATCACCACTCATCTACATGAACAGCGATACCAATGTTATGCGTGAGGATGAACCACATATGGAAATAACTAAGGAGGAAGCACTTAAAAATGCACCCTTGGCGGACAGCGATTATTTTAAGGTTCCTAAAGTTTTGCGAAAAAAGTGAAAATTTTACCACCTTTTACGCCTCCTGACCTCGCCCGATAACATAAACTCAGAAAGTAAAAAGAATATAAATGGTTCAACAAATAATTACCCTAACAAATATTCGTAAAACCTACGACCTCGGAAGAGTAAAAATTGAGGTTTTAAAGGGTATTGATGCAGTGATCAATAAAAATGAATATGTTGCCATAATGGGGCCATCGGGTTCAGGGAAGAGCACTTTGATGAATATTTTGGGATGTTTAGATAAACCTACGTTAGGATCCTATATTTTGAATGGCACTGATGTAAGCAAGATGAACGATGATGAATTGGCGGAAGTGCGCAATAAGGAGATAGGATTTGTTTTTCAAACCTTCAATTTACTTGCAAGGCTGAGTGGCGTGGAAAATGTTGCACTGCCATTGATCTACGCAGGGTTTAAAAAATCAGATCGGATAAAAAGAGCGGAAGAAATACTGAAGGCGGTAAATCTGGGCCACCGAATGAACCATAAACCCAATGAATTATCCGGAGGAGAGCGGCAAAGGGTTGCTGTTGCCAGAGCATTGGTGAATAATCCCTCCATTATTCTCGCAGATGAACCAACCGGTAACCTCGACACAAAAACGAGTTATGAAATAATGGAACTTTTCGAGGAGATTCATAAAAAAGGAAACACTGTTATTATTGTAACTCACGAGGAGGATATTGCCCGCTATGCACATCGTATAATCCGTATCAGGGACGGTCAAATTGAACGCGATGAAATTAACGCGAATAAATTGGATCCCAGTGAATTGAGAAAGAACTTAGTGTAAATTTTACACTAACTATTTTTTTTAATTTTTCCCGTCCAGGTTTTGGTCGTTTTTCACATTACAATCTTATACCTATACCTTATCTTTAGCCCATGAAGATCTATACTAAAAAGGGCGATGGAGGTGAAACATCACTTATAGGAGGCACCCGCGTTCCAAAACATCATTTGCGGGTAGAAGCATATGGCTCAACCGATGAATTGAATGTTTGCATTGGATTAATTGCCGATCAGAAAATTGATACCAGTTATAAAAATGTTTTAAGTGAGATCCAGGATATAATTTTCACTATTGGTGCCTCACTTGCATCTGACCCGGAAAAATCAAAAATGAAGATACCGGATATGAAGGAAGAGGATATTACCTTATTAGAAAACGAGATCGATGCAATGGAAGAAAAATTGCCTGAACTTCAAAATTTCATCCTGCCCGGCGGACATACTACCGTTTCATTTTGTCACCTCGCGCGTGTGGTTTGTCGCCGCACAGAACGAATTGCCACCCATCTGGCCGAAACAGATTTTGTTGCACCACTGATCATACCATACCTTAACCGTTTAAGCGATTATCTCTTCGTTTTATCGCGCAAACTTGCTAAAGACCTAGAAGTGGATGAGATTCCGTGGAAGCCGAGGGGGAATTGAGAATTGACAATTGACAATTGATAATTGACAATTGAACAGCCAAAAAAACAATTGAGAATTGAGAATTGATAATTGAGAATGAAACAGCCGAAGAATAATTGAGAATTGATAATTGAGAATTGAGAACGAAACAGCCGGAAACAATTGAGAATTGAGAATTGATAATTGAGAATGAAACAGCCGGAAACAATTGAGAATTGAGAATTGATAATTGAGAATGAAACAGCCGAAGAACAATTGAGAATTGAGAATTGATGATTGAGAATTAAACAGCCGGGATCACGGTAACATTTGAGCTTATGATTACTTACCTGAGCAATGGACTAGGAAATGGGAAATAGGAAAACAAACGGTGGGATTTAGTAAAATTTCGGAAGAAATTTAAGTCCATTGTCTTTTCAACTTTTTCTCCTTCCCACATCACTTTTCGAAAGTATTTTCTGATTTGGTGTAAATTGTTTGCAATAAGGCTTGGAAAAGAGGAAAAAAAATCTATTTTTGCGCCCTAATTAAAAAAGAGGTTAAAATATGTATTGGACACTCGAACTTGCATCATATTTAGAAGATGCTCCATGGCCGGCAACAAAGGATGAGTTGATTGACTATGCCATTCGTTCCGGAGCACCGATTGAAGTAATTGAAAATTTACAGGAACTCGAAGATGAAGGGGAATTTTATGAAGGTATAGAAGATATCTGGAGCGATTATCCCACCCACGACGACTTCTATTTCAATGAAGACGAATATTGAAAAGCTATTCCTATCAACAAAAAATCCCGTATTATGCGGGATTTTTTGTTTAATTATGTAGTTAATCATCCTACCTAAGTCGAAGCAATCTCACCACTCACCAATAGTCAAGCGAATTCAATTCGTGAATCGTGAAGCGTGAATCGTGAGTTTTGATACCCTCAACATTGAAGTTTTAGATTAGGAGATTAAACTTCCTTCCTAGATCGAAGCAATCTCACCACTCACCATTCACCCCTCACCAATTGTCAAGCGAATTCAATTCGTGAATCGTGAAGCGTGAGTTTTGATACACTCAACATTGAAGTTTTAGATTAGGTGATTAAACTTCCTTCCTAAGTCGAAGCAATCTCACCACTCACTACTCACCATTTCCCCCTCAATCCACTATCAACATGGCATCACCATAAGAGAAAAAGCGATATTTCTCCTTCATGGCCACTTTATACGCTTCCATGGTAAGATCATAGCCCATAAAGGCTGCTACCATGATAACCAGGCTCGTTTTAGGTAAATGGAAATTGGTGACCATTGTATTACATATGGTAAAGTCGTAAGGAGGATGTATAAATAAATTGGTCCATCCTTCTTCGGGTTTTAATTTACCGGAAGCTGACACAGCGCTTTCACAGGCTCTCATTGTTGTTGTGCCTATTGCGCATATTCTGCGGTTTTCTTCTAAACCTTTATTTACAATATCGCAACAGCCTTTATCTACTTTAAAATATTCTGCATCCATTTTATGTTTGGAAAGATCTTCCACATCTATACTTCTAAAGGTTCCTAAACCAACGTGGAGGGTCAATTCAGCAAAATTTACGCCTTTAATTTCCAGTCTTTTCAATAATTCACGGCTAAAATGCATTCCAGCAGTAGGTGCTGCAACCGCTCCTTCGTGTTTAGCAAAAACTGTTTGATAACGTTCTTTGTCATCTTCATCCGGTTTGCGTTTGATATATTTCGGAAGTGGAGTTTCTCCCATTACGTCGAGTATGCGTCTCAGTTCTTCAGCAGATCCATCGTGTAAAAAACGGATAGTTCTACCGCGTGAGGTGGTATTGTCAACAACTTCCGCCACCAACATATCATCATCACCAAAATACAATTTGTTCCCAACCCGAATTTTTCTAGCCGGATCAACCAAAACATCCCATAAATGCATTTCACGGTTCAATTCACGCAGCATAAATACTTCAATCTTTGCACCTGTTTTTTCTTTCCTTCCGAATAATCGTGCTGGAAATACCTTTGTGTTATTGAGCACCATTACATCATGTTCGGTAAAGTATTCCAGAATGTCTTTGAATTTTTTATGGACGATCTTGCCGGTTTTTCGGTGAACCACCATCATCTTAGCATCGTCACGAGCGGCTGTGGGGTGTTGTGCAATAATGTCTTTGGGGAGTTCGAAATTGAATTTTGATAACTTCATAAAACTTACGGGTTTTAATTTTATGCCTTATAGTACTTCTATAACGCGGGCGCAAAATTAACGATATTATAACGAAATCAATGCAAACAATGGAATATCTTTGATGCAAATATGGTAGCCTTACTCCGAACGATTTCAGAAACCTTTTCACTTGTATTCCAGGAATTGAAGAATAATAAGCTGCGTACCTTCCTTTCCTTGTTAGGTGTTTCCATTGGAATATTCTGCATAATTGCTGTTTTAAGTGCCGTTGATTCCCTTAAAAGAAATATGGAAAGTGGTTTGGATAAGCTCGGAACTAATATGATCTACATCCAGAAATGGCCATGGCAATTCAGCAATGAAGAATATGCCTGGTGGGATTATATTAAACGACCTTCCATGAAATACTCAGAATATAAAATGCTCGACGATAAGCTGGAAGGTGCTGAAGCAGTTTGTGTGGAAGTATGGTTAAATCTCGATGAGGTAAAATATCTGCACAATACCTTGCAAAATGTTCAGGTGAGTGGAGTAACCGAGCAGTATGATAAAATTTACAGCCTTAATTTTAAGGATGGTCGGTATTTTGTACCTAGTGAATCGGTGGGTGGCTCTGAAGTGGTGATATTGGGATTTGAAGTCGCAGAAAAATTATTTCCACCAAATATAAGTGCTGTAGGAAAATATATTTGGTTGCGTGAGATCGACCGGCAATACAAAATGAAAGTGATAGGTGTGCTTGAAAAGGAGGGAGAAAGTATTATTGATATTTCCAATGATAATACCATCATAATGCCTTTTAATTATATCAGAAGGGTAGTGGATATGAACAGTGGATTCATCGACCCGGTAATTGAAGTAAAACCCAAAGAAGGAATTACTGCAGATGAAATTAAAGATGAAATTTATCCCATCATGCGCAGTGCAAGAAACTTACATCCTTTAGAAGAAAGTGATTTTGCTGTGAACGAAGTAACACTTGCAGCAGATGCATTGGACGATATGTTCGCAGTATTAAATATTGTAGGATTAATTATCGGAGGTTTTAGTATCCTTGTCGGAGGTTTCGGAATTGCAAATATCATGTTCGTAAGTGTAAAAGAAAGAACTAATATAATTGGAATAAAAAAAGCGCTCGGAGCAAAAAATTATTTAATACTTACCGAATTTTTAATTGAAGCAATCATTTTATCTCTCATCGGTTGTGTCGTCGGTTTGGTATTGGTCTGGTTTGTAATGTTCATGGCCGATAAAGCCACAGATTTTGGATTTTTATTATCCTTAAAGAATGCATTAATAGGAACAACCATTGCAGTTGCCATTGGCGTAATTGCCGGAATAATTCCTGCTATCACAGCTTCAAAAATGGATCCTGTGGAAGCGATACGGTCGAAGTAATAATTGAAAATTGATAATTGACAATTGAGAATGAAACAGCCACATATTAACTGAGATTTGAACATGGAACAGGAGGGTTATGTGGTGTGTTTCCTTATGCGGTGCTATATGTAATGTTTGAGGGCGATTACTTGCAACCTGAAAGTAAAGCATAACATCTTAATAACATAAAACACCCAACAAAGCCCCGCATATGAAGAACAAAAATCTGCGTTTAATATCCTACTCCGCAAGTGCAGGCTTTTTGATTGCGAATTCTGTTCCGGGAAACACACAAGTTATTTATACCGACCTTGAGCCTGATATTTTACTTCATGATTATTCCGGAAATGATATTGAATTTTTCATAGATTTTGACCATGATGGAATTAATGAAATGCAAATTATTGCTGCCGACTCCATTGGAAGTTCCGGGTATGATTTTTATAATTGGTTAAGTGTTTCAATTCAAAACTATGCATCCTTATTGGCATATGGTTTTGCTATAAAATTTCTTGATAAGGGTGATGAAATTGGTGAGAGTCCTGACTGGAATTCAGAACCTGAAATTGATATAGAAAATGCAACTTTAGAATACAACCTTTGTCTTCCTGATATTGAAAATGCAGACCTGGAAAATAAATATATAGGAGTGAGATTTACTTCCGCGGGGATGCAGTATTATGGATGGATTCGCCTTGGAATCGGAGAGGTTTCGAATAATGAATTAGATCCCAGATTTATCATTTATGATTATGCATATAATGCAGTTCCGGATTCCCTTATTATTGCCGGAGATAAAATACCTGATGGAGCCACACATTTACTATTAATTGACAGTACTGAAACAGGAAGTGTTCCCGACCTCCATTTTACTGCAAAACATTCTTTAGTGGAATCCTCAATTGCTGAATATCGATTAATTCTATGCAAAAAAGAGATCCCACCCTCTATAATTTCCATGGAAGATGCAATATTACTTCCCCCAGACAGATATGAATCGTTCATTCCAAATGGAACCGACTTAAATTATCAATTCAACGAATTAGATAAAGATGTAAATGGGGATCCTATTGTAATTGGGCTTGCCGCATCTTCTACCTATTATGCGACAATTCTTAATATAACATCCGGTTTAAGTGATACTCTAAGTTATCTATCTGTTCCTTCTTCCGGTGAATCTATTCAGTATTCCCCAACAAGTAAAATGTGTGAAATTTCACTGGCAGATGTCGATAATAATGGAAATTCTTCCGACTTTGAGGTCGCTTTTACGCCATTAAAAACATATAAGAATTTAGAATATAGAATATATCTCACTTCAGAATTTTCTCCGGAATATGTGACTGCTACTTCATTAAATGCAATGAATTCAACATTTTATACATCTGTTGCAGAAGATGGCTCCTCCATTTATTCAGTGTGTTTGCAGGATAACCAAAATGATGAATTAACCGGCGAAGGAGTAATTCAAAATGTAAATTATTCTGCTTTAGTTGTGGCAGTTTCCAACGATATTTACGCAAGTTATAATGCAGTCTCCTTTTCTGAAAAGGCACAACTGGATATTGTACTTGGCGTTGAACAAACGGAGATGGATCACGAAATTCGATATTACGACCAACAATTAATTATTACTACTTTAAATGCCGAATTGCGGTTCGAACTTGTTGATGTATTTGGTAGAAAATTACTGTCACACAGCTTATTACCTTCAGAAAACATCATTGACATAAATGAATTTCCATCCGGTTTTTATATAGCTAATATTTACAGTAATAACAACCAAACTTCTTTTCAATTTGTTAAATAATTAATAGTATTAATAAATAAATAAATAGGAAGACTCGTTATGTGAAAAGTTCATTAATGTACTGTTGACTCAACACAACAATTCCAAGCATTCCTGCAACAACTGCTTCTTATCCACCGGCACAACCCCCGACGATTCACAAACCAACCCACCTGCTATATTTGCGATGCCTGCAGTTAATTGTGGATCAGCATTAATGGCCAAACAAAGTGCTGCAATACTTATAACGGTATCTCCTGCACCCGAAACATCAGCCACATTGCGCAGATATGCATCTTTTTTGAAGAATTTTTTTCCTGATTTAATAAAAATACCATGTTCACCGAGTGTGATCATGGTGGAATTATTTTTTAATTGTTTTTGTAAAATGTCCGCAGCATTATTTAAACTCGCAATATCTCCAGCATCCAAAACAATATTTAAACTTTCATTTATTTCCCTTAAATTAGGTTTGAATAAAGTGCAATTTTGATAAGCGAAGAAGTTTTTCTTTTTGGGATCAACCGCAATAGGAATATTGTTTACGTTACATACCTCAGTAACGGCCATAATGAAATTGCCCGATAACATTCCTTTATCATAATCTTCAAATATCAACACATCCGGTTTTTCTTTTTTAAGGAATGATGTTAAACTGCGCAATACTTTTTTCTCAGTTGCCGGTTCAATATTTTCTGTTATTTCATGATCTATTCGCATCATTTGATGATTCTTTGAAATGATACGCGTTTTAGATGTTGTGATCCTGTTTGGCGAACGAAAGACGAAATTGGTTTTTATCCGTTTTTCTTTTAAGAGGCGAACCATTGTATCCCCTTCAACATCAGTTCCAATCACCGAAAATAAATACGGAACAGCACCAAGTGCATGTAAATTAACTGCAACATTTGCTGCGCCTCCGGATCTTTCAATGGTGTTATTGATAGCCAATACAGGAACCGGTGCTTCCGGCGAAATTCGATCTACATTTCCATACACATATTTATCAACCATACAATCGCCAACCACCACAACTTTTAATTTGTTGAATTGGTTAAAAATTTTTCTGATCTCTTTTTCCTCCGTCATACGATCAAATTAAATTGCAGGAGTAGTTTGAACTGCGGTGAGTTTTTCGAGCGCGATTTCCATTCTGCGCATTGCTTCCACAAGTTTGTCATCGCTGGTGGCATAACTGAAACGTATGCAATTTTTATCTCCGAAGGCGGATCCGGTTACAACAGAAACATTTCCTTCATTTAAAAGATACATAGCAAGGTCGTCAGCATTTTTAATTGTTATGCCGTTATAATTTTTGCCGAAATAATTACTCACATCCGGAAAAAAATAAAAAGCTCCCTGAGGTAAATTCAATTTC
>JAYSYX010000159.1:0-11794 GCA_043727235.1 Bacteroidota bacterium | reverse complement strand
TAATTGTAGAGACGCAATGCATTGCGTCTCTACAATTAGGTCAATTTTCAACAACTGAGACTACGACTACTCCAGAAAGGCTCTCGCTCTTATAAGGGCGTCATGATCGGCAATGTAACCTCCACTGTGACCGCGACTGTGACTGTGACTGCCACTTATCCGAGGTTCCCGCCCCTGGCTGAGATTGGGCTTACTCACCACTCACCACATGTGGATAATCCCGCCAATTTTCCCTTCTTTTGTGACATGCCATTGGGGAGATTTTAATAGGTTGTTTTGGTGGAAATTGGGTTTTTGGAAATCCGAACTTCTGTTGAACATGTCTAATCACTCCCAATTTGACATCGAATGCATGTATAAACATGAAATTGAGGTATTTATGATAAAATACCAGACACTTCGCCTTATCTACAAAATAAATGCACAATACGAAATTCTGTGAATGATGCATTTTTATTGACAGACAACGAGATAGATGCTTATTTTTGTGACATTTTATTGCATTTATTTAACAAACATTGGTATAAACTATAGATGTCAGTTTATATTTTCGCCTTTTAAAATCTAAAAAATAAAGAATGAAAAAAACGCTCACGCTCCTCTTGTGCGTAGTATCTATTGCTGCAAGTGCCCAACAATTCCGTTATGGATTTTATGTTTCTCCTACCAAAAACACCTTTGTTCCCGAAGGAGATCTGTATACTCCCTATGGAGAGAGTAGTGGGTTTCAATATGGATTTTTAATAGATCAAACATTTGGAAAAGGGGAACATATTGCAATAAGTGTCGGAGTTACCTTAGACTATTTTCAAAGTGGTTTGGAATCTTTAAATGTGGGTCAGAATAAAGATACCAAACAATGGGATGTTCGTCCCCGATATTTAGAAATACCTGTTGCACTGCGATTAAGGACCGGACAACTCGGAAAACTTACACCATATATTCAGGGCGGAGCAACTTATGCTTCGGCAATAAGAGCTCACGGTGATTATACATTAAATGGAATGCGTTTGGATTCTGATCTTGATTTTATCGGAAAAGATAATCCGAATGGTCTCAACTATTTACCAAAAAATGCCAGCGTTGATGTCGGTATAGGAACAGAAATAGAAATTAAAGACGGCGCATCTGTTTTTCTTGCTTTCTATTTTAAAAATGGTATTATGAATGTGTTCGAAGACAATACAGAAAAGGATGATATTTTCACCCGACAATTTGGTTTGTCCATTGGTGGATTATTTTAATTCCAAAATATATTTAAATAATAAATTAATAGTTCAACTTTAGAGAATTCCATTTAAAAAATATTAACATCAAAATAAAAAGATTGATGTTATCTCCTCTCAAAATAATTACAACTATGAAAAAGATCTTTATATTTTTATTCAGTATAATTACCATCACTGTTAATGCGCAACAATTCAGATATGGTGGATTTATTGCACCTCAAATAAGTTTCTGGAGTGTGGAAGGAGATCTCTACGCAAACAATGGAAATAATTTCGGATATCAGATAGGTGTAATGGCCGACCAGACAATTGGTAGTAAAGAAAGATTTGCAATTTCTTCCGGATTAACCTGGAACTCCGCACCAGGAGGATTTGTTTCAGCATCATTACAAAATAACACCGGCAAAGAATGGCATTGGAAAGTAAATACTTTAGATCTTCCTATTTCAATTCGTTTGCGATCTGATCAATTAAATAAAACGGTATTATATGCACAATATGGTGTAAATATCGGCTTCACAATTAAAACATCTGTCACCAACGAACAGGGGAATGATGGCGCAGGCGGTGGATTCGAGTACGAAAAAGTAAATCCAAGTCTGGCAATGGGCTTCGGTATCGAAAATCAATTAAACGACAACATGACCCTTTTTATCGGTGCATACTTTATTAATGGCGTTAAAAATATGATCATTGATGATGCAAATGATGATAATATGTATCCGCAGCAAATTGGGTTGAAGGGGGGGATTTTGTTTTAATTACCAGAAGTTTTTTTGGCCGGTAAGACGGTAAGAAGGTAAGTTTACGGTAAGAAATTTTTCTTCCCGATTTCTTCCCGCTCTCACCGACTTACCGGCCCCGTTAATTACTCTTATCCAATCTCCTCCGGCAACGGATAAAATTCCCATTTATCATTCACTTTTTTCCTTCTTGCCCCGGTTCCAACGGGCATTTCTGAAAGTTCGTTTAAAGCTGCATCCATGTTAACAGCATCCTCTAAACAAATAATTCTTGCAGTCGAAATTTCATGTTCATCTTCGCCGCATAAAAATTGCCATGCTCCATCTGAAAGATCGTGGGTGACATTTAAAATTGGATGTTCTCTGCTAAGAACATGAGAGCATACGAAATAGGCGGTGTTTGGGGGGTCGGGGAAGTTGTAGGGAGGGGTTGACATATATTTTATTGATAAATTAATCCCTTTAAAAAATAGTTATGATGTAGAATAATTTGTTCCCGGACCAACACCATATTTTTCAATCAGTCCTTTTTCCACCAACTCTTTTAATATTCTTTTCACTGTGGAATTTGGAATTCCAAGTCTTTCTGCAATATCACCAGAGCTGCAACCCGGGTTATTTTCAATAAAGGACATCATTGATTTTTCACGAGGTGAAAGTTGAGTTTCTATTCCGCTTATAACAAGTTTATGCATTAATTGAATCTGAATGTTTTTTAATGCATCAAAAAAGAAAAACACCCATTCATTAATAATTTCATTTGGACGTAGCGATTGACAGCTTTTTAAAACACTGTAATATTCCATTTTTCTTTTTTCAATCTCATGTTCAAAGCTCACAAATTGAATCCAGTGATATCCATTTTTTAATAATAATAATGTGGAAATTAATCTGCTTAATCTCCCGTTGCCATCCTGAAAAGGATGAATACTTAAAAACTCATAAGTAAAGACAGCGCATTTCACTAAAGGATGAGTTGTAATATCCGTATTATACCAATCAATAAGGTTTCGCACTGCGTCTTCCGTTTGAAAGCCTGGTTCGGTAGTGTGAAATATTATCTGTTTGGTTCCATCTGCAAGAGTAGCCTCCACAGCATTAGAATGTAACTTATAATCTCCTTTATGCCACTCATCCTTTTTGCTGTATTTCAACTGCATATTATGAAGATGTTTAATATTATTTTCTGTTATTTCTATAGCCTCAAACTGATCAGCTATCAGATCCAATGTTTCAAAATAACCTACCACTTCTTGTTTATCTCTGTCTTCCAACTTAGATATGTCCAGCGACTTCAATAAAACATCCACCTCCGCATCACTTAACTTTGAACCTTCAATTCTTGTAGAAGCTCCTACACTTTTTACAGTTGCAATGGATCTTAGCTCTTTCAGACCAGAACCTTCCTTTCTTTCAATTGCAACCCAGGAAGCATCAAATCTATCGATCATGTTTATAGCATTCATTAATGCCCAGCTAATTTCCAGTCCGAAACTGTGAACCCTTTCCATGGAACAAATATACAAATTTGATACGATATGGAACGATAAGAGACGATAATGAGACGATAATTATTGATTTGAGACGATAATTATTCTTTTGAGACGATATAGGACGATAAAATAGTTGCTATTGACCTTCTACGGCGGATGAAAAACATCGGGACGACGTGCGATGGGCGTCCGTAGTTTCCCATTTGATAAAAACAAAGCTTAATTAGAAGTTAAAGTCTCCAATGGTACAAACTGCCCACTGCCACTCCCCACGGACAGCCCTCTACAGGGGAGTTAGCTTTTAGTAAAAAATATTTTAACTCGATGCCAAAATCTTCCAATGTTACAAACTCCAACTGCCTATGGCCACCGCTTATTAATGCTTCCTCACTGGGATTGAAATTTATAGTTACTAGCATTAAAGTTCTTAAAGATTTCCACCAAAGCCTTTCTGTTTTTATACTTCGCAATATATAGTAAAATAAGAGATTTTAACATTTCACTACCACCTTCAATGCGTAGAATTTTTAAAAATAACGTGGTTATGTATTCATAATGATTCCTTCCGGTATTTTCTTCGAGGTATTTGTCTATAGCAATTTTAAATAATTGCAGGGTTTCAGTCGGATATTTTTTAACGATAAAAGTGTAATAATTTACCATAACATCTGCTGCCACATGTTTCGACATATAGGATAATAAATTTTCGTAATCTTTTTCCTCTACATATAAATCTGCCAAGTATATACTAAACCATTTATTATTTTGCTTATACCGATTTATCCATTTGGGTAATTCTAAAGTCCAACTATCACCTTTGAAAGTGGATTTATATATGCGGTAGTATTTAGACTCAAAATGATTTTCAAGAAAAGACTTAGATGTGTTTCTGATACCAGCTATATCATGTGTTTTCTGGGCAATTTTCAATAATAACTCAGTCCAATCACTATTGCCATACATGTTCATTTTTTCAGTAGAAGCCAGGTAATCCAGAATAATTTTTTTGGCATTATCATATTTCTTTTCTGATATTAACAATTCGGCAATCTTTTTCCGAAATGATGAAATTTTAATATTTTGTTCGAGAATTTGCCTGGCCTTTTCAGGATTATTATTATTTTGATAAAAATTGAACTTCCGCTCCAATATCACTTCTGCCTTATAACTACCTTTGTCTGAAACTTGCATTAATTGCTTATCTTGCAGCGCAAGGAATAATTCCGCTTGTTCATTTGATGTAATGAGTTGTGAAAGAAAATCATTAAATTGAAGTAAAATGTCAGTGTCCTGATATTTTGATTTTTCCATTTCGTTTATACCATATTGAAATAAATGTTCAGCATTAATTAACGGATTTTTAGCAATTTCAATCAGCATAATAAAAGGTTCTTGAATATAGATAGGATCCATAAAATCCAAAGTTTCAGAATCTGTTTCTTCAAACCAAGTAGCATACTCCTCTATACATGCTTTACAGATAGCGATTGCTTGGTTGAACTGATTATTATTAATAAAGTCCCTTGCTTTTGCAAACCACTCGTCCAAAATATCAAGTCCCCATGTATCACCATCAACATATCCATATTGATCTTGATAATTGAAACTCACTTTAAGCAAAGCTTTCCGCAGAATTTCATTATAGTTTAGTACCGTATTCTTTTTAAACTTATGCAAAAACTCCAATTGAATGGTATCTTGCAGTTCCGGATTGTTTTTTGCCAACTTGATAACAAATTCACGAAGATCATTATGTAGAACATTTTTTATGATCTCCTCAACGGATGGCTCATTTCCTTTTAATTTTATAACAGATTCAGCCAATCGCTTTTCAATTGCAGTTAGAATGAATCCTATATGTTTGCAAGGATCATAGTCACTGGGACAAGAACAAGAATAATTGATTAATTTATGGTCGTCTAATTGTATCCTTATGGAATAAATACCAAAATTACCATCGTATTTTGCTTTCCAAATATTTGGAGATGATTCGGCGAGGGAGATTATTTCTTTGGACATTACTAATTTCAGTCTTATAAATAACAATAATCAAATACCGAAAGAATAAATTTTAGTCAACAGTTATTAAAGAATAGTCCCTTTATTCCGGTTTTATTTTAACAATTTTATTGTCGCGCATTACAACAAGTTCTGTTTTTTTGTATTTTTTAAATTCAAGCAGTCTTTCGTATGTTAACTCGAGGCCTTTTGAAATTTTATCGTAGAGTTCCATTTGTTCTTTAACTGTGGTCATAATTTTGTTTTAATTCATTAAATTTAAATTTGTCAATAATAGTTAGTTGTCCGTCAATAGTTTTTCTAGCTAAAATTTCATGTTTACCCTTTGAATTATCAAATATAAAAGCACCATCAACAATTGGCAAATAAATTTCAAATAAGTTTTTCAAACCATTTTTATAACGTCTTTCTATAATTTCCGGTGCAATATTATGTCCACCCTCTGAAACCCGAATTTTTACACGTTCTTTTGCCAATTCTACATTCTGTAACCAAAAAAAAATCAATGTTACAGTATACCCTTTTTGTTTTGCTTGATTGATTTTATGATTGTAGCTTCTTGTGGAAAGTGTTGTTTCAAATGCGAAACTAACATTTTCTAAAAGTAGTTCATTTATTCTTGTCAGCATTATCCGTCCGGCTTCAAATGATACTCTTTCAGGCTGGAATGGTGATAAACCTCGGGCAATCTCATCCGCATTAACAAACTCCTTACATTTAATAATTTCAGGTAAAATCGTAAAGGAGGCGGTAGTTTTACCGGCTCCGTTACAACCTGCAATGATGTAAAGGTTTTTGGCGGACATTTTAGCAAATTTACGAAATTGTCAATTTTATTAGGCTATTAAGGTCAATTGATATTAAAATGTTCGAAGTTTCTATCCAAACTTTTAATAATAATACCGGTTAAAATTCAATTGAAAATGGTTTAATCCGAATTTAAACAATCTTATTTAACTCTTCCATTAATGCTTTTCTCTGCGGAAAATTTCTTTTAAAGCCTGCTACTAACTCACTAACCTCTGCAATACCACCCATTTGACTCATTCGATTTAAATACCTACACGCATGTTTATAGTGACTTCTTGAAACATTGGTTTCCACATAATCCATAACTGCATAATAATATAAAGAGATTATTTTTTTGTGGTATTCGGGAGGAAAATATTTTTCAAATTGTTCTATAATTGGAAGATGTGTTGTTTGTCCTATTGATTCCAATAACTCATCCCACATTTGCTCCCTCACGTAAATATTTCTGGTTATATCTTCCGATTGCCAATGCTTCTGTTTATTGATATCTTTAATAAGAGTGGTTCGAGTATCAATCCATTGCTCAGGTGCTATTGTATTTTTTAATATTCCAAAATAATCCTCATTTCTTGTAAAATTTTCAATAATTAGAAATCTGGAATATTGAATTATCTTATATTTATCATTTGTTTCTATGGCTACTTGTAATAAATAATGATACCACTGACCAACTAGTCCGGGTTTATTTGTTTTGTCCTGAATTATTCCGTCTTCAGCTAACTGAATAGCTTTTTTATAATTTTTATTTTCGATAGCTTTTTCAATAGCCATCACTCGGAATTCCGTATTATCCAGATTTTCTTCCAAATATTCTTGCGCCGCCTCTTCTCCATCTCTAAACCTTATAGCTTTTAAATAAATACTTCTTTGAGTATCAAATTCATATTCCGATGTCGCAGGTTTTTCCAATAATTGAAATACCTTTTCAGCATCTGCATTAGAACTCATAGCATCAGTTGCAATTTCCAACATTTGATAATGCCAATCCCATCCTTTAAAAGTTTCCTTACGGAAGTATTCAACCGCGTAGTCAAAAATCAGTTTCCTTTCGTCCTCATGCACAAATTCCTCACCACTCATGAATTGGAGTAAGTCAGCTGCCATATGTGCTATGCCACTCAAGTAACCCGAACTATCATCCGTATACTGCAATGCTTCCGCCAAGTGCTCCACTATTGCAAACATGATGTAAATCGCAGACTTGTAATTTTGATCTTCATAATGGTCGTGTCCTCGATCAAATATTTTTTCAATCTCTTTACAAACCTTTCCAATTTTATTCCATTCAATTACTCCGAATCTGCCTTTATTTGCGTTAATAATAGATTTAATCTCTCTTGTATAAAGTGCTAAGGAATCCCCACTGCTTTGTGGTGCAAATGCCGCAACAAATTCAGTTCTGAATTCTTTATTCTTTGTACCGTATTCCATTAGAAATTTCTTTACATCCTCATGCGAAAGTTTACCCAATAATTCCTTCATCAATACCTGGGTAGATTTTACAGTGCTCGGTTTAGATTTTTTTGTCTTCCCTTTTGATGGGACTTCCAACAATCCAAGTTCCTCTTCCAATATATAAAATAAAACGGCAACAACATGTTTACAAATGGGTCCGTCATGGTAAGGGCAGTCACATTCAAAATCCACCACTTTATTTCTTTCGATCTTGATCTCCACCAGGTAATTTTCATTCCCCTCCACACTTGCTTCATACGCTCCCGGAGATAATTCCTCCAGATCGTGCACCTTACCTTGTTTAAAATAGGTTAACCCGCGTTTGAGAATGGACTCTTCTATATGTTGTTCGAATTCCGAAAGTGGAAATTGCATTATTTTAAATTGAATGTCAAAATTAGTAAAAATATGGGGTGTTGAATTAAACGATAAGTATAGTGAGATCCATAGTTGTAAAGTGTGATTTTATCATAAACCCAATTTCAATATTGTATACTTCTAATTAATTTTTTTCTCTTAACAATCATCTAATCACCAAAATAATATTTAAGATATTTTATTGATACGGTTTTTTAATTCAGCAATCCTCTCCATTAACTTATCAAACGAAAGGGAATCTCTGTAAATCATATTCTGTTGCATTTGCTCATAATCTTTTTTCCATGCTGTTATCATGTTGTCGGGTGGAATCGGATTTATTTTCTCTGGTGCATGATTGGCATAATCAATTCCTCTCAATGGAGTAATGGTTCTGCGATGCTCCACTATGTGCTGATACAAATTTTTATCCGCCAATCCCTTTATACCAAATTCAGTGTCCATCAGTTTTTCCAAATCATATAAGTGACGACTCTGCCTGTCAACTTTTACTTTTTTCTGTGGCTGTTGAAATTCTTCATGCAGCAAAAATATTTTTTCCAAAAAAGTCAGTTCAGGATTTACCACCGGAATTTTTATTTCTGTATCAGCAAAATCTCTCCCTCTAAAATGTTCGCCAACAAAAGATGAAAATTGTTTTTCACTATATGGTTGTTTTTCTGAACGGCTTCCTATTTCAATAACTACAGGCGGATTGATATATGTAACACTTTCAGTAAGGACAGGATATGCGACTTCTATTTTCACAGGGTCTTCATCGGCAGATTGAATTGGAATAAGCCGGAGTTGCACATCAGTAAAACCAGTATCAGAAAATGTTTGCTGCAACAGTTGTAAAAAATTTTCAGCAATATATTCACAAGATGTCTTGCGAAGTTTTCTCACTTGCGAGCCATTCATTTCCTTATCCGGTTTATCAAATCCAAGAAATTTCCTGTCCAATGCCAAATCTATATCTTCTGAAAAACGGTCAATCAGATTCCATGCTTTACTCAGTGAAGTGCCTCCCTTGAAAACAGTATGAGGTCCAATCTCTGTTTGAAAAACCAATGCCAGGGTTCTAATTGCCCACCAATCCTTTTCTATTGCGGATGCAGGCAAACCCATTCTTCCCGCAACTTCAGTAAAAATATTTAGCCGCGTTTCTGAGGGCAGTTTCAGCCATTCTTGTACTTGCTCTTTAGTCATGCTGCATTATATTTAAAACAGGTTTCATTATTTCCCTTATCCATGCAGGTGCAAGTCGTATATCATGGTCAAGCCGAGTCGGTTTCTCTTTAAGCAGCAATGTTTGAATTTTTTTTATCTCCACTTCTGTTACATTTTCTTTTCCTATTGACCTCAATGCCTGAATAGCCAAACTGCTTATTTCTCCCACACCTGTTAAGTTTTTTGGTGCAGTTTTCTTAAAGGTTATTATATAGTTGCCAAGTTTCACTTTTCTTCCCACACCATCGGTAAGATAAATAATATTGAGTGGAACTTGTGTGGAAAGGCCCAGTCGGTTAAGGGCATAAATTCCTGTAGGGACAATTCTCGCTCTATCTCTTCTAGCAATGGCTTTGGCAATATCTTCAATACGGGGAGTAATCTGACCAATAACACTGTCAACTTTGGGTCTCACATAAACTCCTCTTGCCGCCCTTGCTAATTCTCCTTTGGCTACCAACCGCTCCAATGCTTTGCCTACAGCCTTTGGACCTCCATTTTTTGTAAAATCTTCAGCAAAAAAAAGCATACCCCTCCCTGACTTTTTAATTTTGTTTAATATCTGAATCTCAATGCTTTCAGTCATATTTTAGCAGTATTTATGTCGCAAATATAGCAACAATTTGCGACAAATTTGGTCATTTATAATGATTTGACTTCACACCCTAATTGAATTCCAACCGCATGTAATTACTATCAGAAACAATGTGAGATATTTTTTGCGATAGATACCACTTTTCGGTGCTTTTCGCAAAATAATTCTAGATGAGTTTTTGGAGTTATTTATATAACCGGATTAATTATTACTTTATGATAATTTGACTTCGCCCTTCCGTGGCAGGTGAAAAACACCGGGCCACGGCATGCATGTGTTGAATGGATTTATTACTGTATGATAATTCGACTTCGCCCATCAGTGGCAGGTGAAAAACACCTGGCCACGGCGTACTTGGGAGGGTGTTTGTCGTTTCACTTTTGGTAAACCGAAACTTTAATTCGAAGCGAAAATCTCCAATGTTACAAACTGCCCACTGCACACTGTTGACTGTTGACTAGTTTAATTCGAAGCGAAAATCTCCAATGTTACAAACTGCCCACGGGCCCCCAACCCCATAGGGGAGCTTACTTTTCGTAAAAACAAAGTTTAATTCGAAGCGAAAATCTCCAATGTTACAAACTGTGACTGAGACTGCGACTGCCAACTACTCCGTCTCCAGCCCCTTCAAAATCTTCTCCAACTCCTTATGCAGAGATTTCAACTTCGGAATATCGTACAACGCAAATAAAACACGAAACTTCATGAGAATATTTAGTTTCTGAGTTTCTTCGCCGGAGGAAATGAAGACATGTTGGATTGAGCTTATTACCCCTTCGGTGGTGACTTTGGTGTTGCCGTTGGGGAATATGTGTCCCTGATGTTGCATGATCAATTTACAAATCCAATACCACGGCTCGTCCATTAAGTCCCAAAAGGTTAGCATATTATCAAATACCTTGATATTATTAAATGACCATTCCAATTCGGAAATATCCGGTAAGGCCACAGCATTTTTTGGTAATAATTCGTTTAACATAAATGCATTGCTGATAGAATACATGGTATTATCGACAGCATTTGATTTTCCTAACATAAATGCCTGGAGATAATTGATAACTGCTTTTTGTATCAAATCCGTGCGTGGTTTGCCGCTGTGTGAGTATGCTAAAGTTTTATATGCAGAACCTAAAATATTATACAGCTCATGGGAGGAAATGATTTTATTCAAAATTTTTACTTGGTTAATTACTTTCTTAATTTCCTTTGCAGGTTCTGATTGTTTATAATAATAATTAATTTTTAATCGGGAATATTCAACATAAGAAATTAAGTTAAAGTCGTTGCCGTTTTTTTCATAATATTGCAAAAAATATTCAAGACTGATTTTTTCTTCTCCAATTCGGTTGTAAAATATTGCAATTAATTCGTTGAGTTGATTTAGGGAGATGTTGGAGATTTTTGCTCCGTTGATTACATTTTCTAATTCTTGTTTGTAACCTTGTTTTTGAGTTTCCGAATAATTGGGACCTATTTTATTAATTAAATTCTCCAAATCTAATTTAACTTGTTCTATAACGTAATATTTTTTATTATCTACCTTTTTTTCCGAACTTAATTTTTTGAGGGTATAAAATTGATCACCGTAACATTGGTAGGCCCCCCAAGTATTGCTGTAAGGATAATTTTCATAACATTTTCGACGTGCATTTCTAATAGAGTCTCCAAAGTTATTTCCTGCAAGCATTTCTGTATAAAAATCGGAGGTAAATTCCTTGGCAGCCAAATCATTTATCGCCCAACCGGCAGCAACTACCACTTTTACACCCATCTCAATTAATTGTGTGCCCAAATTAGCAGCAAGTTTATATCTGGATTTTGTTTCTTTTTCCGCTATATTATCCGTATTTCCCAAATGGC
>JAYSYX010000158.1:0-11802 GCA_043727235.1 Bacteroidota bacterium | reverse complement strand
AAAAATGTTGTGTTTATAAAAGAGAATAACATTTTCCGATCTAAACTGATAGAAATCGGTATAAAAACAAATCAATATATAGAAATTATATCAGGAATCTCAGAGGAAAGTAATATTGCTGAAAATGCACAATTGCTAATGGATAGTGAAAGTTTTATTAAAGTAGAAAATCTATATCATGAAGAATAAAATTCTTATAATATTTTTGGTCTTTTTTATCTTTTCATGTGAAAAAAAACGTGATCCGGTTTCTATGGACAATGGTTCTGAAAAAACGAAGGGACTGATACTCAGTGATCAGCAAATGCAATTGGGACATATTTTATCTGATACTTTAAAAGAACAGTTATTGGGAGATGAATTGGTAATGACAGGAGTGCTCACAATTAACCAAAATGCAGAAACTACCTTAAGTTCAAGGGTTATGGGTAGAATTGAAAAATTGTATTTTAAAAATATCGGTGAAGAGATTAAAATGGGGCAACCAATTTATGATATATATAGTGAGGAATTGAATCTTGCAGCAAAAGAACTAAAACTTGCTATTGAAAAGAAAAAATCATTGAGTATAACAGGGGTTGACATGGAAAAAATTATACAAGGCTCCCAAAACAAATTGGCGCTGTATGGTTTGTCGCCTAAACAAATCCATAATCTGGAAAGCAGCGATAATTTTCCTAATATAATTACTATATTAAGTCCTGTTTCGGGAGTTATCACTTCAATTGATATTCTTCAAGGAAACTATGTTATGGAAGGAGGTGCCATTAGTCATGTTGCCGATCTTTCCATTCTTTGGGCTGAAGTTCAATTATATTCAGACAACTTATCCAAAATTAATGAGAATATGCTTGCAACTGTTTATGTTCCCGGAATTCCCGGATTCAAAACAATAGGAAAAATCAGTTTCGTAAATCCGGAATTAAATTCATCTTCTAATGTAACCATTGTCAGAATAGAAATTTCCAACCAACAAGGCCTTTTAAGTCCGGGCATGCAAATTAATGTTATTGTGTTGCTGAATAAAGCCTCAGTGTTGGCATTACCAACAGATGCAATAATTTTAGATGGTAATGGAGCTTCAGTATGGATAAAAACCGGAAATAATCAATTTGAAATTGCCATGGTTGAAACCGGAATTGAAACTAATGAATACACTGAAATTATATCGGGTTTGAAGTTGGGCGACATAATTGTTGTTTCCGGAGCCTATTTATTGAACAGTGAATATTTATTTAAAAAAGGAACCAATCCTATGGAAGGGCACGAAAAAATGTAAATAAAAATGGCTGATCCGGCTTATCAATATTAGCAATTGGAACTATTTTTAATCAATAGAAACCTGGCGTTCAAAAAAATGAAGATATTGGCTACATTTATATAATTTTTTACCCGTTTCAGAACTATTTGTTTAAAACAAAACATAACTAATTATGCTTAATCGCTTAATAAAATTTTCTTTACAAAACAGATTATTTGTAGTTGCCTCGGCCGCTTTATTATTGGTATATGGCACAATCACCTTAATTAATTTGCCTGTTGATGTTTTGCCCGATTTAAACCGACCAAGGGTAACAATTTTTTTAGAGGCAAATGGAATGGCACCGGAGGAAATTGAAACACAGGTAGTATTGCCCGTTGAAACTGCATTAAATGGTTCACCCGGAGTTGAAGTAGTTAGAAGTAATTCTTCAATGGGAATCGGGATGGTATTTGTTGAATTTGATTGGAACACCGATGTGTATCGAGCAAGGCAATTAGTTTCTGAAAAATTACAAACTGTTTTACTACCTGAGGGAATAACTCCTGTTATGGGACCTATAAGTTCAGTGATGGGCCAAATAATGTTGGTTGGCGTAACCAGTGATTCAACAGATATTTCCGAATTAAGAACATTGGCTGATTTTACCATAAGAAGAAGATTATTGAGTATTCCCGGGGTTGCCCAGGTAATTCCAATTGGAGGTGAAAGGAAACAATATCAGGTATTAGTTTCCTCTGGTAAATTGAAACAATTTAATTTAAGCATTGATGATATAGATAAGGCACTTGAATTAACAAATCAAAATACAACGGGAGGTTTTTTTGATCAATATGGTTCTGAAATTTTAATTAGAAATATTGGAAGGGCACAGGGTTTAGATGACCTTAAAAATACAGTTGTTTCTAATGAAAATGGATTACCTGTTTTACTATCGCAGGTGGCTGAAATTGAATTTGGCGCAGCTGTTAAAAGGGGTGACGCAAGCATTAATGGAAAACCTGCAGTCATCTTAACTGTTGAAAAACAACCCGGCGCAAACACTATTGCATTAAATGATGAGGTTGAAAAAGCATTAAAAGAATTAGAAATTTCAATGCCACCGGATGTAAAATTAAACCCGGATATATTTCAGCAAAAACATTTTATTGCCAATTCCCTGACCAATGTTGAACATGCATTGAGAGATGGATTTATTCTTGTTGTAATTATTTTGTTTTTGTTTCTTTTGAATTTCCGCACGACAATAATTACACTTACGGCTATTCCACTGTCAATAGTAATTACAGCCATCATTTTTAAGATGTTCGATATTACTATAAATACTTTAACATTAGGCGGATTGGCCATTGCCATCGGAGAACTTGTTGATGATGCAATTGTGGACGTGGAAAATGTACTGCGCAGATTAAAGGAAAATAAATTAAGTGACAATCCAAAACCAACATTAAAAGTAATTTACGAGGCTAGCAGCGAAGTCAGAAATTCTATAGTTTATGCTACAATAATTGTTGTACTGGTATTTATTCCTTTATTCAGCTTACAAGGTATTGAAGGAAGAATATTTGCACCACTCGGCATAGCCTATATTACGTCCATCATTGCCTCCTTATTCGTTTCATTAACTGTTACTCCGGCCTTATGCAGTTATTTGTTAACCAAATTTAAAAAAGAAAAAGAAGTAAGCGATTCTCCATTGGTACGATTTTTAAAACGACAAGATTTAAAATTATTAAACTGGGGGCTAAATCGGCCTAAAACTATTATTACAGCTGCGATAATATTAATCATTACATCAATTTCTATTATTCCTTTTTTTGGCACAGAATTTTTACCTCCATTTAATGAAGGTTCCTTTACTGTAAATCTTTCCACGCCCGCAGGAACATCATTGGAGGAGAGCAACAAAATAGGAACTCTTGCTGAAAATCTCATTTTAAAAATTCCTGAAGTTGATTATGTGAGTCGTAGAACTGGCAGGGCTGAATTAGATGAGCATGTGGAGCCTGTAAGTAATTCAGAGATAGAAGTCGAGTTAAAAAAAGATATTAATAGAGACAGAGAAAAAATTTTATTGGATTTAAGAACAGAATTGGATATGTTGCAGGGAGTTACGGTAAATATTGGTCAACCAATTTCTCATCGTCTCGATCATTTATTAAGCGGGGTTCGTGCACAGGTTGCAATTAAAGTGTTTGGATCTGACTTAACTACAATGCGAAACAGCGCAACTGAAATCAGTGATGTGATTAAAAATATAGATGGAGTTGTAGATGTTCAGATTGCTCAGCAGGTAATGGTACCGCAATTGCAAATAAAAGTTGACAGAGAAGCACTCCAACGTTTTGGTATTCAAACCGGAACAATTACTCAAGATCTTGAAATGTTGTTGAACGGAAAGGTTGTAGGGCAAATTATTGACGGCAATAAAACCTTTGATATATTGCTGCGTACAACAGATGCTGAGCGAGGTAACATTGAAAATATACGCAATACGCAAATTCATACCCCTGATGGAAATCTAATTCCACTTCTACAAATAGCCAATGTCGAGTACGTAAATTCAATAAATACCATTACGCATGAAAATACGCAAAGAATAATAACAGTGTCATGTAATGTACAAGGAAAGGATTTGGGTACTGCTGTAAATGAAATTAAAACAAATATTGCTGAACAGATCAAATTTCCAGAAGGTTATTATGTGCAATATGGAGGCCAGTTTGAAAGCCAACAAAGCGCAACTAGGTTAATCACTATTTTAAGTTTCTTTTCTCTTGCAGGAATTTTTCTCGTTTTATTCACTCATTTCAAATCATCAAGAATTGTGATTCAAATAATGCTGAATATTCCATTGGCGTTAATTGGAAGTGTTATAGCTGTTTTATTAACCGGGGGCACTTTTTCAGTAGCTACGATGGTGGGCTTTATTACCTTAACAGGCATCGCTTCACGAAATGGAATAATGATGATCTCGCATTATATTCACCTGATGCAAAAGGAAGGCGAAACATTTTCAAAAGAAATGATCATAAGAGGTTCATTAGAGAGATTGGTTCCTGTACTAATGACCGCATTGGTAGCTGCTCTTGCACTTATTCCTTTAACACTTGACCCTACAGCATCCGGAAAAGAAATTTTATACCCTGTAGCAACAGTGATTCTAGGCGGATTAATTTCTTCCACTTTGCTGGATATGATTGTTACACCTGTAGTGTTTTACAAGTTTGGGAAAAAGGCAGTAGATAAATATTTGGCAGGTTCAAGTGTAAATAAGTCTTGATCATAGGAACAAAAACCAAACAGTAGTGCACAAAAAACGCTTTATGATAAATATCTCCAGCACTTCATTGGAATTAGTATGAGATACTACAGTAAATATTTCTCGGCGGATATGATTTACAACATGAATGAGGATTATTTAAAATTTTATTTTTTTAAATATCAAAAATACTATCATTTATTACTACTATTACATACAGCTTTAACTAAATAAATATGAAACTAATATTTACATTTTTTATTTGATCTCTTAGTTTTTTAAAAATTCATGCTGTAACCTGTGAAGCTGCACTCACTTTCCTATTATTTGCATTCAGTATCTGTTTTAAAAAGTCACCAATCCCATGATAGGTAAAAAAACATGACAATTTAGGATTTGCAAAATCGATGGTTTTTCCCTAATTTTGAATACTAAATTCTAATTATGTTAAGAGCTATACTAAGTTTTTTGATTTTATCCCATGTTTTTTTGATATCTCAGTCTCAAACAACAGCTACAAATTTTACAACTGATGACTGTTCAGGAGTATCTCATGATTTATTTGATGAATTAGATAATGGAAAAGTAGTCATTATTGCATGGGTAATGCCTTGTGGAGCATGTATTGCACCCTCGCTAACAGCTTACAATATTGCGGTCAGCTATGAAGGTCTTAATCCCGGAAGAATTTTATATTTCTTGGTTGATGATAATGGGGATACCGATTGCAGTGTGATTACAAATTGGGGTTTAACAAATGGCATAGGTCCTGATCTGAATGTTTTTTCCTCCACGGATATTTCTATGTCAGATTACGGCGCAGCGGGAATGCCTAAAATAGTTGTATTGGGAGGAACGGAACATTTAGTTTATTTCAATAAAAATGGTGCTGCAGCAGGTGATGTTGAAGATCTGGAACAAGCAATAGTAGATGCTTTGAATAGTGATGTAACTGGACTTGTTACGAATAATATTAACTCAAATATTGATGTTTCTGCCGTGATTTCCTCTGAGGGAATTCAACTTAATTATGAGCTTCCGTATTCCGGTTTTATAAGTTATCAGGTTATTAATGCGCAAGGGCAAATCGTGAAAAGTCCCGTTTCTATATTTGAATCTGAAGGGATTCATGAAAGCACAATTAATGTAGAAATTGTTGCAGGGGGTATTTATTTCCTCCGATTTGTATTCGGTACAGAAGTTAAAGTGATAAAATTCATAATGTGAATTCATTTGTTATAAGGGTAAGATGAATAGTATTTATGAAAGCATTTCTAAAAATTATTTTATTTAGCACATTAGTATTTTTAAGTTTTGATGAAATTAATGCGCAATGTTGTGCAGCCGGAAGTGGCAGTCCGATTGCGGGGGATGGTTCCCAAGGTGTTCTACAACAAAAACAGGCTGAAATAAATTTAAATTATCAAAAGATTTACACGACTGAATTTTTAAGCGGCGATACAGCTGATGTAAATTATTTAGACAGTTACTCCAGCGACTATTTGTATTTAAGATTAGCTTATGGAGTTACTGAAGATCTCACATTATCCTTAGAATCAGGTTTTTATATTGACAAAACTCAAATTGGGCTGGATAAAAGCGATACCATGAAATCTTTCGGTATTGCAGATCTAATAATTTTTCCCAGGTATAATATTTACAGTCATACAGGAACAAATTCAAATACAGACGTTACAATTGGTTTGGGTTGGAAAATTCCTGTTGGCAGTCATAACGATTCCTTAAGACAAATAGAACCATTTTCGGGTGAGGAATATTTTATCAGAAAACCTCCGGCATTGCAGCTTTCTTCAGGGTCCAATGATTTTATTTTATACGGATTTTTATTTCAGGGTTATCCGAAGAAGAAACTCAATTTTTTCTCGAGTATGACCTATATCCATAAAGGTTGGAATTCGCTTGGTGAAAAGAATGGAGACTATGCAAGTTTAGGATTTTTTGCAGGTAAAACTGTTTTTGATAATTTCGGGATCATACTTCAGGTAAGAGGCGAATGGATTGATGAGATGAAGGTAAATCCTGACCTTTATATGTATGGATATTATAATTACGTTACCTCAGCAACCGGTAGCCGAAAAATATTTGTCACTCCACAATTAACCTTTTCAAAAGATCAATTTATAATTTATGCTTTGAGTGAATTTCCGGTTTATCAATTTGTAAATGGCACGCAGATAGCTTCCCAATATTTATTCACTGCAGGGATTTCCTACCGTTTTTTCCCCGTTAAAAAATTGACTCCATCTACAAACAATCTTGTTGAATAACTAGGGCTTTCAATATTGCAAACAATCAAAAAAAAATTGCTATCATTTTTTTTCTATTCTGGAACCAAACATAAATAGTTTTCAATTGATCATAGTAATTTCAATAAACATTTATAGTCATAATTAAAATTCCAGTTCACCTACAATAAATTCTTTTACACCTTCACCTCCTGTGATCTCCAGCCATGAAAAATTTTCCTTCCCATTCACAATTAAATTAAAGGTAAAAAAATTGCAGCACTGCCTTTCGGTTTTAATAAACTCTGTTAGTTCATCTAACATTAAATCCTCACTTGAAAATTTAAATGAATATCCGTTTGGTAATTCATGTTTTTCAATTACTTGTTCACGAAGACTTTGAAGAACAACTTCCTTTCTTTTCTGTAATTCCGGACTGGTAAGTTTGCAAACAATTTCAGTTGAGACATTTCCATATAAAGTTGATGATGTTTCCATAGATTGTAAATTTGTCGAATCGTTAACGGATGAGGAATGCTGCATGCTGCATTTTTCTCCTCCACAGGAGTTGCATACTGAAGCATGATCAGATTGCTTGTCATCTTTTTTAAGACAATCCTGGATTGCCTGACAGCCGCCCATAACAAGACTTGTGATCAGGAATAAAAATAAAGTTGAGGTAAGCGTTCTTTTTGTCATAATAATTACTTTTTTTTGTAAAATTAAACCATGGAGTATAGTCCATGGTGTTCATTAATTATTAAAAATATTTTAAAATTATGCTTATTGGCGAATTAGCGGTCAAAACCGGTTTCTCCAGAGATACAATTCGTTTTTATGAAAAACACGGACTTATTAAAGTACATCGGAGGTCCAGGAGAGAAAATAATTATAAAGAGTACTCTGAAGATATTCTTGAAAGATTATTAACAATCAAACGAGTAAAGGAGTTTGGATTTACATTGAATGAAACCTCAGAAATTCTTGATCTTATGGAAATGAAAGCTGCAACCTGTGATAATATTGCTTTTAGGATTGAGGAGAAAATTAAAATCATAGATGAAAGGATCAGACTTATGCTCGAATTGAGACAAAGTATGCTAACCAAAGTTTCTGAATGTTTTGGCAAATGCGGGAATAACGAAACCGATAATTGCGGTTTTTTATTGATCTAGTTTAAAATTATTGGATGATAATTTTTTCAGTTTGAACTGCACCATTCACATCCTTTATCTCTATAAAAAATATTCCGGAGGTTAATTTATTTATTGGTATATTAACTATTTTATTGCCATTCAAATCTAAATTTTTAACAAGTCGTTGCTGTACATCATATAACCTGATTGTTGCCAAACCAATTTCACTGTTAATGTTAAATGCTGTTTCAGCAGGATTTGGAAATACTTTTATTTCGTTTTGAGTTGTGATCTCTTCCAATAAAACAGGTTCAACATAGGTGCCTTCCCTATACATTACAGCATTGGAATAATTATCCTGCCACACCACATGTACCTTATTGGATGAAACTGCAACATCCGCATTTTCTAACCCATAAAAATCGAGATATGCAATTGTATCATAATCAGGTGGAAACCCGTTATTAATATCATTGGTGAACGAAATGGGAATTGTAGCTTTTGAATTCTCAACCTGTTTCCAAACCATTGCCACTGCATTTCCATAACTTGCAATCCGAGGATAGTTTTGAACAGATAAACCTTCAAATTCCGGTGAAACACGCTTGTCCGGTTCATCTGTAAGTTCAGTTAGAGATGAAGTGGAATAATAAACACGGGAATCACCTTCACCTGAACTCATAAAAACTGAATATAAATTGTCTCCAATAATTACACCATCTGGACCACTTGCAGGACAGGCAAAAACAGTCCAGTCGGTTTGATCTATCTGAATTCCATTTTCGAAACTATTTCCTCCATCGGTAGAAATTCCTGCCCAACTATTTCGGAGATTATCTAGATTATCTCTATATAGAGTCGCAACATAATTATCATTAGCTGTTATTCCTACCGGGCAACAATCACAAACTTCTCCTCCCGAAAAATTACTTGCGGTCACATCCATATTGAAACTATTTCCAAAATCATCAGATGTAACTACAACATATTTTGGGTCGAGAAAGGATGTATTTAATTTCATAAATGCAATTGCGGGATTTCCATCTTCCTTAACAGTCACAGATGGGAATCTGGAATAATGATCACCTATCATGCCATCAACAATTTCAAGTGTATCAAATGTAATTCCACCATCATAAGAGGCAACACAATAAATACGTGCCATGTCTTCTGGTTCTTCCTTAAATACAATATATATTGTATCTCCCTTAGAGGCAATATCAGGTCCTGCCCAGGAAAAAGTGGATATTGATGTTTCAGGACTATTAAGCATGAGGGGAGTTGTGAAGGAAATTCCTTCTTGTCTTGAAAAGTACATATCACCTTCATTTCCCCAGATCACTAATGCGCCTTCATCTCCATTTAAACTTATTCTTGGATGATCATATCCTGTAGTTTCGTCAGAAATCATAATTGGTTCACTCCAAATGATCCCGGTTTGAGCTGATAATTGTAAAGAGATCAAACAAAGTATATAGGTAAAAGATCGCATAAACATTTATTGTTTTATCAAATATAATACTAAAAAGTCATAATACACATCCTGAAAGTATATTATGACTTAATATTAACCGGAATATTCAATTTTAAACTAAAATTTCTGCCCATATTATATACTCCGGTTCTGCCTGTAACATAATTTATCTCGCTGTATTTCAATCTGCTTAAATGGCTTTGATAGCTTATGTTCGCAATATTATTTATTGAAAGATATACAGAAAATAAAACTTTTTTATTTGACATAACATCAGTTCCTAATCCTGTATTTATAAGCATATAACCGGGAGTTGCGGTTTCAGTATCATAGGCGGAAAAAATATGCTCTTGCGCAAAATAATTTTCCATTTGTAATTGAATATAACTCGCACCCAAAAATTTGTTTATTTGTTTAAGATCACATCTAAGCTCAGAGATTAATTTTGCTGCAGGTGTAAATGGGAGAAATTTGGTGGAATCACTTGCATTCAAAAGGGTTGCATTTACAAAGGAAAAACTATTTTCGAAATGCAACCAGTGAAAAGGGTGTGGATGTATGTCTAAAATTATTTCTGCTCCATATAAATTTGCGTTGCCCTGTGCATAACTAAATGCTTCGAATAATTCACCCTCTGAAAAAATTAAGGAATCAGTTCCCATTATCGTATTTAATTTTCTCAAATAGATAAAATTATTAATGGCATTATTAAAAATATCTGCCTGAAATGAAATATGCTCTCCGTCATAAGCGAAAGAAACATCAACCTGTAAACTTGTTTCAGATTTAAGTTCTATATTACCTTTCTCATATCTGAAGGTTCCTTCATGTACACCATTGGAGCCAAGTTCAGCTATATTCGGAGAGCGAAATCCACGGGAAATATTTAGTTTGGCGTGCATTTTTTCATTGATTTGATATGTGGCACCAATACTGCCCGACAAAGCCGAAAAATTGCGGTCAAACATGGTAAAAATTATCTGCTCGTCCTCCGGTGAAATATATTCCTTTGCATTTAATATCCGATAGTCGAATCTTAATCCCCCAGAAATATCAAAATCTCCAATTGTTTTTTTTGTTGTAAAAAATCCACCTATATCAAATAACAAATATTCCGGAATAAGAACCTCTGCCGCGAGATTCTGTGATTGCTGTTGCATACCATTGATGCCAATGGAAGAACTCCATTTATTTTTTTCGGGTAGCAGATAATGAATTGCATAATTAAAAGTGTTCAATTTAAAGTATAATGCAAATTCCTCAGGGTCAAAAATATTTTCAAATTCCTTTCTGTTATTTTGCTGCCAGCCTAATATAATATCAACAGTGCCATCGCCCGCTATAACACTATTGTTCCAACTCACTTTATAATGTTGGATATTTTGTTTTGGTAAATAAAGGTCGTAACTTTTTAATATATTATTCCCTGCAATTGCTTCACCATTCGTACTATCGTTCAAAACAACAGGATAAATAAATAAACCGGTAGTGCTATCGCGTTCTCCTTCAACTAAGCCGACATTTAACCCGTAAATTGAGCCATCAATATGACTATATCCCCATTTTCTATTTAAGCCTATTGTCGCATTGGATGAAGTCTCCCTAAAACCACTTCCAAATACATATCCATCATATTTATTTTGATATGCATGTGCCAATTTTCCGCTGTATCGAACATCCCAAATAAAACCATTTTTATTTCCGGCAATGTTTCCCGAATATCCTATCAAACCATTATTAATTTGATAATTACTTAGAATATTTGCTTTAATTGTTTTATCCGGCAAAGTGGGAGCGCCTATAAAATGAATAACCCCTGCCATTGCATCGGAGCCGTACATAAGACTTGCAGGACCTTTTAATATTTCTATCCTGTTAATGGAATATTCATCAATTTCAATTCCGTGTTCATCTCCCCATTGCTGGCCTTCCTGTTTAATTCCGTTGTTCACAACTACAACTCTGTTATATCCAAGGCCCCTTATTTGCGGTTTTGCAATCGCGGAGCCTGTTGATATATTTGATAGGCCCGGTTGAGTGTTTAATGCATCAATAATGTTTGTTGAACTGTTTTGCATCAATGTATTTTTAGTGATCACCGAAATGGGTGTAGGTGTGCGATTTGCTTCTGCTGATCGAGATAATCCGGTAACTACAAGTTCCTTAATCTCCGTATAGGATTCCGTTAAAATAAAATCTTTTACAGAAATAGAAGAAAGGTCAATTGTAGTAACAATAGATTCATATCCAATATAGGTAATTTGAATAATTACTTTTTTAATCGGAAGATTTTTAACAATGTACTTCCCTTCTTCATCGGAGATCGCTCCTGTTTTAAGTTCAGGAAAATAAATGGTAGCGCCGGGCAAAACCGTTTTGTTCGCTGCCTCGTAAACAGTTCCTGATATACTGCTTTGTGTAAA
>JAYSYX010000157.1:0-4347 GCA_043727235.1 Bacteroidota bacterium | reverse complement strand
CTTTATCTCCATTACCAGGTGTGGAACTGGGATGAACAAAGATGTCCGCCTCCTGTAATATTTGATTAAACTCTTCGCCGTGTCTGATAAAACCTTTAAACGCTACAATCCCGTCAAGAGAATTGTCAAAAACATATTTCACTAGTTGGTCACGAAGAATTCCATCACCTACAATTGTATATCTCAACAATAGCTCGGGACTATTTTCCTTTATTTTTTTGATTGCTTTTAATATTGTCATGTGTCCTTTTTTCGGATGTAAACTTCCGGTGGTGAGAATATTCAGGCAATTATTTTTCAGAGAATATGCTCTTGGTATACTAAATTTTGAGGTGTTTACACCATAATAATGCAATTTTATTTTTTCTATTGGGCAACCAAGGTTTATCAGATCCTGGCGCATATCTTCAGACATGGCAAGAAAAAGATCATACTCTTTAAATACTCTGTCGAAATAGGGCCTTGAAAACACACCGAATTTTTTAGGAAAACTGGAAACATCATATCCATAGCAAGAACAGATTTTTGGATGTTTGTAATTTTTAGTGAAGGGATGAAAATAACTCGCATCTGTCAGATAATGGCTATGGAATATCCGGCAATCAGTTTGAGCAAATTTATCATCAAAATAATCCGTATTTCTTTTGCTGATATATTTAAAATCCCAAAATCGTTGAACGTATGTAGGATAATATACTTCGGCATTGACATGCAGATTATTCAAATACTTAACTGTGAACACTGAATGTTTTATGTTTACTAATGCATTGATCTGATCAGCAATAAAAGTTTCAGTTAACTGTGTAAACTTTCTTTCCAAATGCAAAATCATTCCTGTTAATTTGTCTTTAAAAAATAAAATAAGGCCCGGCGATTTCTTTGTTAATCATGCGTTCGCTATGACTGTAGTTTTATACCATATATAGCATGTTTGAAATATAGGGTAATAGTACGATTGAGCCTGTTTGTCAAACTTAGGCCCGTATTGATCAGAATTAAATAAAATTTAAAATTGAATTTTTCATGCCAGTTACAATTTTCGTCCATTCATATTCAGCGACTGAACTCTTTATCTTTTGTTCGTTATAGCATGTAATATCTTCATGAAGCTTAGTAATAGCATGTGCAAAACTTTCCGGAGTATCATCAATGATAATTCCGTTGAGATCATTAATTATTTGTTTATGCTCGTAAGTGCCGGTCGCTATAACAGGCATACCTGACATCAAATATTCGAAAGTTTTAGTAGGGGGTTGATAATTGTAATACGGAGTGATTGGTATATAGCTAACACCAACATTGGATTTTTCATAATATCGAATTAAATCATTATGAGGAATATATCCCTTTATTAAAACATATTTATCCAGCTTATACTTTTTAATTTTTTTATTAATTGATGCCAATTCGTTCCCCGGCCCATCACCTATAATTGTATAAGAAATGTCTACATTAGCATTTTTATTAAGAAATAATCCAAGGCCTTCAACTGTATCTTCAATTTTACGATTCGCGAAAGTGCCCACATACAATAATTCGATTTTATATTTTACATTTCTGACAACGGAAATAGAGGTTGCACCGAGAGGTAACGTATATGGATTTCCCCTTATTTTCAGATAAGTACATAATCCTTTAGAAACGATACTTATACTTTTAAAAAAGTAACTTTCAATTCGTAGTACAAAATTATAGATATTTCGGTGTAATGAATTTGCAGAGACACTTCCTGTTCTTATATCAAGGTGTATTAACTGCTTTTCACTATATAAAAGAGGAATAATAGCGCACCCTATGAAATAGTTAATAAATACACAATGATAGAGTGATTTTTTAAGAAGACTTGCTATAGCTTTTATGAACCGAATATTCCGTACAATTATATTTCCCCTGCGTGAAACATAAAGAACTGATATGCCGGGTTCCTCAATAAGTTTTAGCTGATAATTCCAGCACAAAAAAGTAATATCAAAATCAGCTTTCAAATATCTGGCGTATTGAACGTAGTCGGTATGATACCCAAATTGCGAATGATTAATTAGCAATAACTTTTTCTTCATCAATCTGATTTTTATATAAGCTGAATGGGGTAACAAAGTTCAAAAAATAAAATGAATAATCATCCCAAACTTCCGGAGGCAACTCAGCTATCGCAGCAAAAAACATCTTCACATTATATCTTATTATACTTAAGAAGGCACCGGATAGTTAATTTTAATATTCTATATATGCTTACGTATCCGAAATTTTGAAACGATTTGGTAATATAAAATTTTAAAGTCGTCAATCCGGCATTTGAAGCCTTACGGCTGATAAAATAAAACTCATAAGCCAGCGCTTTGTTCATTGCTTTCGGGTCATAGACTTTTGTTTCATCATTTTTCAGCTTGATAACCTTTAACCATTTATAACAAGTAATTAAATCAGAAAAATTAGTAACCATTTTTGCTGAGCAGGTTAATCTATGTGTTATTAAATCAGACTCCGTAGGCCTGATTCCAAGATAAGTTAAAGCTTTCGTATAAACGACTTTGTCAATATTGTAGCTTTCTTTTTCCAGGGATTCAAATTTTTTCATAATACTTGTTTCAGAAGCCCTGTAGAGATAAAGCACTTTTGGAATATTGGTCAAGGGGAAAAACATGCTGCATCTTAATATAAAATCATAATCTTCAGATATCGGAAGATTGGTATTATATAATAAATTAAACTCCTTTATTTTGGATAGCCGCAGCATGGCTGTGGCGTTCGGAATTGAAGGCCTGAATAATAAAATGGCTTTCACCAACTCTGGATCTTTATATGCCTTAAACAAATATTGTTTTTCGCTTCCGATTCTTTTGAGCCATGTACCGCATATCCCAAATTCATTATTATTCTTTAAAAAAGCAACTTGTTCGTCAAATCTTGAAGGCAGGTTAATATCATCACAATCAGTCCAGGTTAAGAATTCACCCCTGGCAAGTTGCAATCCCAAATTACGGGAGTAAGGAATTCCATAATTGATCTCATTATTAATAAACCGGATCCTATCGTCGTTATAGGTTTCTATTATATTAACTGATAAATCAGTAGAACCATCATTAATAACGATAAATTCAAAATTGGGAAATGTCTGGTTCAAAACGCTGTCAATAGCTTCCCGTAGATATTTTTCACCATTGTAAACAGGCATAACTACACTTAAAACGGGTTGTTTCATACTATTTTTCAAAAAATAAAAAATGGAAACCATTTAACACTTGTGCGTTTCAACGCTTCAAATGGATTAAAAGTTTCAGTTAGTTTTCCCAAAACAAATCAAACGGCATTAACATTACTCATCTCTTTAAAATAAGAAATTTTAGACTCATTTTTAACCGGATTACGGGGCCTTTTTATTTTATACTTTTGCCGGAAAATAGTTTGATACATATACAGGACAAGTACAGTAGAAATTAGATAGTGGTAATGAGAAACAGTAAACCATGTCAGGCTCGTAAACAACAGATACCATAAATAATATTTTAAATAATAATTTTCCTTCGGCAAGGGAATGGTAAAACTTTTGATCCAGATTAAAATATACCCAATCACAGCTAAAACCCCAAACATGGCATAAATTCCGATTATCCCCACATCTGACATAAAATACCCGTATTCCTTTTCCATGTTTTCAACAAAGATTCCGTAGGATGACTCTCCCCAATTCGGCACCCCATTTCCAAGCACTCTGGTGGCATTATCAGGTGAAAACTCTGTAAGAAAATAAGTGCCCGCCTGAACACGAACATTTCCCCAGCCTTCTTTTACATCTTCTTTCAATGCCTCATTCAATCCTTTAAAAATTTGAGTACCAGAATTGACGATGAAAAAACCCATACTAATACAAAATGCAAGAATGATTGCTTTTTTATAAAATGGTTGGCCTTTTAAAAAATGGAAAAGATAAATCAACAAAATTCCGGCAATAAACTGTCGCGTTACCTGCATTATGGGAATGATTATACCTAATAACGAAAATGAAAACCAGAACCACTTTCCCCTGACCCGGGATGTCAGTTTATTAATAGATATGAATACCGCTAAAATAAATATGCCAGCTCCGGGAAATATTATTCTCATCATGCCTCTCTGCAACTCAAATTCATTGCCCCGAAGTGGCTTTCCAAAAATCACCGTAGGACTTTGAGCCAGCTGATAGAAATATAATATGGCATATATAACCCCAAAGACCATAATTATTTTTTCAATAGTTTTAACGGGAATTTTTATGTGTATTAAATAGAAAAAGAAAATCCATACCATATAGGGAATAGTTTCTATAATACTATTCTTAAAACTTTGGTCCCACGTTATATTGGCCAT
>JAYSYX010000156.1:0-11810 GCA_043727235.1 Bacteroidota bacterium | reverse complement strand
ATTATAAAACTATAAGAAACTGTATTAAAAAACCAAGTTAATACTATGCGGACTTCTCAAATGAAAATATCAACTCCCCAAATTTTAGCATTGACCCTGAATAACCCTTAATACCTTGTGACCTTTGGGTGTTCTTTGTGGTTAATTTTATTTTACCACAAGACACTAAAAGGAACCCACGATGAGCACTATGTATAACACTTAAAACTTTGTGACCCTTGTAGGTTCCCTTGTGTTCTTTGTGGTTAATTTTATTTTACCCCAAGGAATACAAAAAGGCTAACTTAATTACAGAAACTTTAGGAGACCCGAATCTAAAACAAATTGTGAAGATCAGGGAATAAAGAGGTCGGGATGTTCAATTCTTTTGATGATACCCTGTTCAATATCGGGCAAACTTTCAAACAGATCGAGACAGGTATCTATTACAAAATAGGTGGCCTGAAATTTATCTTTTATATAAGGAGTATCCAAAATTTTATCCGGGTTATAATCCAATCTTTTAGAGGGAATTCCTGATTTTAAACAATAAATACTTTCTCCTTGTGAGGATAAAATTCCGGAACCATAAATGCGCAATAATCCGTTGTCGCGAATCAAACCGAATTCAACTGTGTACCAATAAATTCTGGAAATTAGCTCCACACCCACAGGGTTATCAATATAGGATAGTGCTATTTTGCTCAAACCATATAAATAAGCGCAATATGTTTTGTTTGTTAAGAGCGGTAAGTGAGCAAACACATCATGAAACATATCGGGTTCTTCGAGGTAATCGAGTTGTTCCATAGTTCTCAACCACGTGCTTGCCGGAAATTTTCTATTCTTTAATAATTCGAAAAATTCTTTGTTGCCGATAAGACCAGGAACTACAACTGCATTCCATCCTGTTAGAGTATCTAACCTAATATTAAACTCATCAAATTTCGGAATGGAGTCAGCGGAAAAGTGAATGGTTTCAATACCATCCATAAAAACCTGTGCAGCGCGATCTTTTAACAAGGCCATTTGGCGATCAAATAAAATTTCCCAAACCTTAAAATGTTCGGGGGTATATTGTGTATAGTCCTGGGATAATTTTTCTAAAGTCAGATTTACATTCTCCATAATTTCGGCTGTATTCGATATTAAACGCTAATTTACGAAAAAAAAGGGTGGTTTGTTGCATATAATTGTAATAATGGTGCAATAGTTAACAAAGGATGCACATTGCTGTGGCAATGGGCAGTGGGCAGTGGCAGTTGGCAGTTTGTAATATGGAGGTTTTACATTCGAGATTAAACTTTCAATTTACGAAAAACTAAACTCCCCTTTGGGGCTGGGGGCCCGTGGGCAGTTTGAAACATTGAAGCGAATTGCTTCGAATTAATACTTCAATATTATTTAAAGCATTTATTACAATACGAATGAAAATTTGAATACAATTAAATGGAAATCCTCTGATGATAAATATATTAAAGGAAATATATGAATTCTATTTTTATATTTTTATGTACCATTTAAAAATTTGTGGTGGATGGATAAAATTAAACATACCGGCATCACTACATTTTTTTTGACAATCCCACAACTATTAAACCTTTTTACCCTACCTAAATCAGTTTGGTTCAGAATTTATTATAATACTTTTTTTAGGGTTCACTGCAATTTTCATTTTTAATTTTAAATTTTATGGTAAAAACGATGGCGACCTACGTTTCATTGCGAAATGCAAAAAATTATCCATAACCAAAAAGGTAATTTATACGATTATTAATTTAAGTTATATAATTTTTTCGATATGGTTTATTAGATTTGTTGCAGAAAAATATAGTGTGGTTTAAAATAAGGTGAAGTGAGTTAAGATTTGAGTATTTTGGGATAAAACAAGTACAATTAATCGAAAATTATTTTGGCGTAACTCTAAATACAATATACTAAATACTATATACTACTTAATGATTATATCCTTCACAATCCTCTCCCCTAACTCTTCATTAATTCGCTGAATAATATTATCCTTAGAAAATTTCAGATCTTGTTTTAGTGGAGCTGATTCTATGAAAACTGTTAATACACCTTTATATAAATGCATACCTGTGGTGTAATTTTTAATACTTTTGCCCATTATGGTCTCCCAAAGTTCTTTTATGCGAACTTCAGCGATCTTTTCGTCTAAATGGTAACTTTTAAATAATAATCTTATTTCTTTACCTATTTCCTTTTCGTTGTCCTTTTTCACAGGTTAAATTTAATGAATTTTGTTATTAAAAACATGAAAATGATCAAAAAATTCCAAATGTTCCTCACAAAACTCTGAACTTCGATGTTCATCGGCATCGGTGATGAATATTTGAATGAACTCTTCTGTTGATAAAATCTTAAATAATATTTCCAGTCGGCGTTTATCCAATTTTTCAAAAACATCATCCAACAACAGGATAGCTTTTTTTCCGGTTAGCAAATACATCATTTTAAATTGCGCTAGTTTTAATGCAATGAGAAATGATTTAATTTGCCCCTGACTGCCAATATCACGCAACAAATTTTCGTTGATGGAAAAACGGATATCATCTTTGTGAATTCCGGTTGTGGTGCGTTGCGCATTTATATCATCCCTCAAACTTTCCTTTAATAACTGTATATGATTTTCCATGGATAAATTGGAAATATACTCTATTGATCCAATTTCTTTTTCCTCTGAAATTAATCCATATAAAGTTGAAAATACTGGTAAAAATGCCTCTAAATATTTTTTTCTTTCTTCAAAAATAAAATCACCATGCCCTGCAAGTTGACCACTCAGAACATTCAATAATGTTTCATCCGGAAATTCGGTGTTACCATAAATTTTTAACAGCGAATTGCGCTGGATCAATATTTTATTATAGGTAATTAATCTTTGTAAATAAATATTATTCACCTGCGCAATGGCAGCATCTAAAAATCGTCTCCTTTCCTCACTCCCATCGTTAATTATGGCAATATCATCCGGTGCTACCATCACAACAGGAATACTTCCGATATGATCGCTGAGTTTATCGTAAATAACACCATTCTTAAAAAATTCTTTTTTTTGTGTCGTGAATTTGCAGGTGATACCGGTTTTTTCATTCCCCAAAATAAAATCACCATCCAAGCGAAAAAAATCAGATCCATGATTAAGAACGTTAAGATCGGAGCGGGTAAAATAACTTTTACACATACATAAATAGTGAATTGCATCAATAAGATTTGTTTTGCCGGAGCCGTTCAAACCATTGATAAGGCAGAATTTGTTCTCAAAACTGACGGAAACCTCACCGTAGTTCTTATATTGGAGAATGTGAATACCTGTTAAAAACACTGTTTGTTTAAATTGTAACCCGCTTTTCTTACCTTTGCACTTCGAATTTTCGAAGAAGATACATGGATCGCTCAAAAATAACAAAAGAAACCTACCTCCAATGGTATGAACTGATGTACAAAATGCGTCGCTTTGAAGAAAAAGCAGGGCAATTGTATGGTCAGCAAAAGATCAGAGGGTTTTGTCATTTATATATCGGTCAGGAAGCAATTGCAGCCGGAACCATTAGTGCCACTAGGCATGAAGATCCGATTATCACTGCTTATCGCGACCATGGACTTGCAATTGCCAAGGGAATAAGTTGCAATGCAGCCATGGCTGAATTATTTGGAAAGGTGACAGGTTGCACTAAAGGAAAGGGCGGTTCAATGCACTTTTTCTCGAAAGAAAATTATTTTTTCGGAGGACATGGCATAGTTGGCGCTCAAATACCAATGGGAGCAGGAATCGGATTTGCCGAGCAGTATAAGGGAAGTGGAAATGTTTGTCTCTGTTATTTTGGAGATGGCGCTGTTCGTCAGGGTTCTGTTCATGAAACTTTCAATATGGCCATGTTGTGGAAATTACCTGTGGTTTTTATCTGTGAAAACAACGGATATGCAATGGGAACCTCTTTAGAAAGATCCACAAATCAATTGGACATGTATAAGATTGGTGCTGCTTATGATATGCCTTCATATCCTGTAGATGGCATGCAACCGGAAACTGTTCATGCATCCATTTATGAAGCAGTGGAAAGAGCAAGAAACGGAGAAGGACCAACATTTTTAGAAATACGAACCTACCGCTATAGAGGACATTCTATGAGCGATCCTGCAAAATACCGATCGAAGGAAGAGGTAGAGGAATATAAAATGCGCGATCCTTTGGAAACTACGCTCCAGAAAATTTTAGACAAAAAATACGCTAATCAAAAAGAAATAGACGATCTGCACGAGCGAATTGAAAAAGAAATAGAAGACTGTGTTAAGTTTTCGGAAGAATCTCCATATCCTCAGGATGAAGCAGTATTTGAGGATATTTATTTGCAACAGGATTACCCATTTATTAAAGACTAATTTATAATATACGTTATGGCAGAAATTAAAAAAACAACTGAAGAAACTCCTGTGCAAGAACAGGGAACCTATTTAAGTGTGGAAGATTTCTTTATGAAAAACCGCAATATTATAGTTGGATCACTCGCAGTGATCGTTATTGGTATTGGAGGATATTTCGGTTATAAAAAATTATATATGGAACCGCGTGTAGCTGATGCACAAAATACAATTTCCGGCGCACAAAACTATTTCATGAAAGATTCCATTGACCTTGCGCTAAATGGTGATGGCTCATCTATGGGATTTTTAGGTATTATTGATCAGTATGGCAATACACCAACAGGTAACCTTGCACATTATTATGCAGGTGTTTGTTACATGAAAAATAATGACATCGACAATGCAATCAAACAATTGGAATCTTACAAACCAGGCACTGATGAAATTGCAGGTAAAACATACGAATTATTAGGTCATTTATATGCCGATAAAAAAGAATATAAAAAGGCGATTGACCTTTATATTAAAGCAGGTGAATCGGCGAACAATAACTTACAAAGTCCTTCATATTATAAGTTTGCAGGCGACCTTATGGCAGAGGAAAATGATATAAAAGGTGCATTGGAAATGTATAGAAAAATAAAACAATTATATCCACTTTCACCAGAAGGTATGAATATCGATAGTGATATTTCCTATGCAGAAACCAAATTGGGTGAATAATAAATAATGGGCTCCAAACACCAGAATCTTTCACATATTCGCGAAGAAACAATTCCTTCGGGAGAAAAATTCCGATTCGGAATTGTAGTTTCTGAATGGAATTCTGTTATTACGGAAAAACTATATCAGGGTTGTCACGCATCCTTATTAAAATTTAATACGAAATCGGAAAATATAATTACTGTTTACGTTCCGGGAAGTTTTGAATTACCACAAGCTGCTCAATTATTATTGGAATCGCAGGAATTGGATGCAATTATTTGTTTAGGATGCATAATTAAAGGTGAAACTACACATGATCATTATATAGCCGCTGCTGTAGCACATGGCATTATGAATTTAAGTATAGATTATTCTACTCCCGTTATTTTTGGTGTGCTTACAACTAACGATGAGCAACAAGCATTGGATAGATCTGGAGGAAAATATGGAAACAAGGGCGACGAATCCGCTATCACAGCCCTCAAAATGGCTGCGCTCCGGGAGAGGTTGATTTAATTTTTTTTCCCGCAGGGGAAAATGGGTAAAAAAATTTCCCGCAGAGTTCGCAGACCTGCCTGCCAACTGCGTCAGCGTCAGGCAGGGGTGCAGAGGTTGCAGAGAAAAATCAAATAAATGTGTTTTTTTTTAATCGCTGAAGCGATTAAAAGTTGAATTAAGGTGGTAATCAATAAATAAATTTATTGATTCATATTTATGGTAATAAATACATTTAAATATTTGATTAATATTATTTTGGGCATAAAAACATATTTTTACTTTATATAAATTAATTAAATCTCGCCAGAGATTTAATTGTATTCCTCTGCCATCTCTGCACCTCGGCGAACGCTGCGGGAAACAAACACATCATTCCTGCGGGAAACAAACACAACTCTCCTGCGGGAAACAAAACCGACGAAGAAAGTCAGGGAATTGGAGATAATTAGGGAATTATTATTACTTTAGCCCTATGCAACTCATATCAGTCAATTCGGGAATGTTTAAATTGGATGGAGGTGCCATGTTTGGAGTGGTTCCCAAAAAGATCTGGAACAAATTGGTTCCTGCAGATGAAAACAATTTATGCACCTGGGCTATGCGCAACCTTGTTGTAATTGCCTCCGGAAAAGTTGTTTTAATTGACTGCGGAATGGGGACCAAACAGGACGAAAAGTTTTTCAGTCATTATGAACCGCATGGAGATTATACTTTAGATGGCAATTTGAAGGAAAATGGCATATTGCCTGAGGATATAACGGATGTTTTTCTTACTCATTTGCATTTTGATCACTGCGGCGGTGCCGTTAAAAAGGACGACAGAGGTAAATTGGTTCCCGCATACCCTAATGCGCGATATTGGAGTAATGAAAAGCAATGGAACTGGGCCACAAATCCAAATTCACGCGAAAAAGCCTCCTTTTTAAAAGAAAATTTCTTGCCTTTGCAGCAACATGGAGTTCTGCATTTCATAGAAGAGCACGAAGAATTATTTCCCGGCTTTACTACTATCTGGACCTATGGTCATACAGAGGCGATGATGTTGCCGGTTATAAAATTCAGAGATAAAACCATAGTATATTGTGCCGATCTTTTACCGTCATATGCACATATACCAATCCCTTATGTTATGGGATATGATATCCGCCCACTTGTCTCCATTAAAGAGAAGGAAAGCTTTTTAAAGGAAGCAAATGACAAAAAATATATCCTATTCTTTGAACACGATGCCATTAATGAGTGTTGCAGCCTGCAAATGACAGACAAAGGTATCCGTCATAAAGAATTTTACAACTTATCAGAGATACCTGTAAACGCACTTTTCTAAATTAGCCTAAAGTATTACTGTCCATTCTTTCATTTAAAATCACAAATTATTATCTTTGCCGCCCGAAGTGATTGAAACTACGGTTTTTGTCACTAAAAAAATGGCGTGGTAGCTCAGCCGGTTAGAGCGCAGCACTCATAATGCTGAGGTCGAGAGTTCGAGTCTCCCTCACGCTACAGATCAATTAGCAAATGAACCCATACTTCAAGTGATACCTTTTTCTTGAACTATGGGTTTTTCTTTTTTATTAAATTGGTTTGTTCGAAGCATCAGTCAAAAGACTGAGTAAACCTCCTAATGCTGAGGTCAGTCCTTTTGTCAGTCTTTTGACTGATCCCTCACGCTACAGATGAATTAGCAAATTTGATAATTAGCAAATGAGCCTATCATAAACTGAAGTTTTTCTTGGGATGATGGGTTTTTCTTTTCCTTAAAGTTAACAACGAGAATTTGAAATTAAATTCTTGTCATTGGTTTTTTTTATATCTTTATTCTAAATGTTTATCCTATGTTTTATGTTTATGTCCTTTATTCCGTATCATTTGATACGATTTATGTTGGTTATACCAATGATGTATTGCGAAGATTAAACGAACACAATACCAGCACCAAAACATCTCATACAAAAAAATATCGCCCATGGGTGTTGCTTCATCAAGAAAATTTCCAAACAAAAAGTGAAGCAATTGACAGAGAACGACAACTAAAAAGTTCGAGAGGACGCGAATTTATAAGGGCAATAATTATTAAGAATTATAATTGAAATAATTCTCGGTTTGATCGCAGCATCAGTCAAAAGACTGAGTAAACCTCCTAATGCAGAGGTCGGTCCTTTAGTCAGTCTTTTGACTGATCCCTCACGCTACATGAACCCAATTATCTTATTTTGATAGTTGGGTTTTTGATTTTTAAATAGACTAATAATGGGAGAAAATGATTAGCAAATTAGCAAATTAGCAAATTAGCAAATGTGGTTCTCACTTCTGACCGTGAGTTTAATTTTCAGGGTGATACAATTATCAAATTATCCATTTACCAAATTATCAAATGCCATGATCTCGCTTCGAACCGTGAGTTTAATTTTCAGGGTGATACAATTATCAAATTATCCATTTACCAAATTAACAAATGTCTGAACTGTGGAAATTTTCCCCAAATACGAGCGATTACAAGTTTATTTCCTGGTATTAAGGTCTGATTTCACAAACTTTGACGTATTGGAACATTATTTGAACTATGTAAACTTAAAATAGATCTTATGAAGAAGAATATAATTTCGACAAGCATTTTTGCCTTATTCTTAACCCTTTTTGTATCTTGTAAAGAAGATAATGTTACGAATTCCGGCGATACATCACAATTAAAAATTTACCTGACAGATGCCCCAGCTGAGTATGATGCAGTTTATATTGATGTGCAATCAGTTGAAATTCATTCGGATGCAGATGGATGGAGAACATTAAATGTAATTAATCCGGGTATTTATGATCTGCTCAAATTTAATTCAGGAATTGATACTCTGATCATTGATGAAGATATTGCTCCACAAACCATCTCTCAAATTCGTTTAATTTTAGGAGATAACAACAGTTTAGTGGTTGATGGAGTAATTCATGATCTGGAAACCCCTTCTGCTGAAACATCTGGTTTAAAATTAAATGTGCATTACACTTTTGAAGCAGGTATAGCTTATGAATTGTGGATGGATTTTGATGCAGAACAATCCATTGTGGAAAATGGAAACGGCGACTATTCACTTAAACCTGTTATCCATGTTTATACTCAGGCAGAAACCGGAGCAATTGCGGGAACTATATTTCCTTTTGATGCTGCATTTTATGTAATGGCCAGTACTCCAACAGATACCATTGGCACGCTGATAGCAGATGATGGTTCATTTTTGATCGGTGGCGTTCCAGCTGGAACTTATAATGTCACATTTTCTGCTGTTGCAGGTTTTAGTGATATTACAGTAAATGATGTTAATGTTCAAACAGGAAATGTTACCAATCTGGGAGCAATTAATATTCCATTTTAAATTACAAATACAACATAATTCAGAAAGCGGTAGATTGATACAACAATCTACCGCTTTTTTTATAAATTAATTATTGAAGGTCGGCAAATTAATAGTAAATATTTATTTACTTAAACCCGCAATCAGATTTATAGTGAGTGCCACAACAAAAGTATTCAATCCAAATGCGAGCAAACTATGTATAAATACTAAGCGTCTTATTTTACGTGAAGTAATTGCAACATCTGAAACCTGAAAGGCACATCCGATAACAAAGGAAAAATATGCAAAATCGATATAATCAGGTTTATCATTTTCAGGAAAAATCAATCCCTTAGCAGCATTTTTATTATCCTTGGAAATATTATCGTAAAAAATATGTGCATAATGAAAAGTGAAAATAGAATGCACCATTATCCAGGAAAGGAGCATTCCTGAAATGGCGATTATAGAAAAAATCAGTTTATTTTGTGATTCAGCAGATGGGGAGATCATTAACAATAATACCATAAACATTCCAGCAAAAGAAGATAGTAACACCATTATAAATACAAATATTTTACTACCATCGTCTTTAGTAGCATGTTTGCGAATATCATGAACGGGTCTCCAAATTAAAATTACCCAGCTGATGGTCAGGTAAACGCCTGAAAAGGCAATCCATGCAAACATAAGTCCGGGTAAAACATCCTCTGTTTCGGGCCTAAGCAAAAAAGTTACCGTCGCTGCCACCAGGCTTATTATAAATCTGTACAGAGGTTGCATCTCATTAATAAATATTAATACCGGACCATTAAGTTTTGAATTCATATCTAAAATGGAATTATTCCGCAAGTTAACTGAATCTCTATTACCAAATCATATACACAAAAAATTACTAAAAATAATACAGCTATTTAAGGCTCTGCGATATGCAGAATCTGAAATAGTTAAAAACGATTGATTTTATTTATCTTCATGCCAAAATTAATGATATGGACCCTTTGGTATATATTTCTGTTGGCTTGGCGATAGGTGCAATACTAGCCTGGTTTGTCCGAAAATTAATTGTAGAAAAAGATCTTGTGAAACGCAGTGATCTGGAAACTAAACGCGATCAGCTGATGCAGGCGGAAAACAAACTATTGTTTCTGGAGCAAAAGGTGAGCGAACTGCAGGGTTCAATTTCAAATGGCGATTCTGATCTGAAAAGAGTTACTGAGGAAAAGGATAAAATTAATTTTTCCCTCTCCTCCGCACAAACCTCTCTGGAAAAAATACAAAGCGATTTTGTGGCACTGAAGTTACTGTATGAAAACAACTCAAATATAAATAATGATCTCAAAAATGAAACTCAGCGGTTGAATGCAGAAAATGAAGTGCTTAAAGAGAAAAACAATACAATTAAAAAGGAGATAGAAGAAATTGGAGAAAAATATACCTCTCAATTTAAAAATCTTGCAAATGAAATTTTGGAGGATAAAAGTAAAAGGTTTACAGAAGAAAACCAGAAAAATATTAAATTAATTCTTGAACCGCTCAACAGCGACATTAAAGATTTTAAAAAGAAGGTAGAGGAAACTTATGAAAAAGAAAATAAACAGCGTTTTTCATTGGAAGAAAAAATAAAGGATCTCGTTATATTAAATCAGAAAATAAGTGAGGAGGCAAATAATCTAACTAAAGCATTAAAAGGTCAGCGGAAGACACAAGGCGATTGGGGCGAAATGATATTGGAAAACATATTACAACAAAGCGGGCTAATGGAAGGAAGGGAATACTTCAGACAGGAATTTATTAAAGACGAAGCCGGCAATACCATCATGAATGATGAGGGTAAAAAAATGCAACCTGATTTTATTCTGCAATATCCCGATAAAAGAAAAGTAATTATCGATAGCAAGGTTTCCTTAAGTGCTTATGAAAGATATAATTCTTCAGAAGAAGATTTGGAACAAAAAATGTTTTTACAAAATCATATTGCTGCCATTTACAATCATGTTGACGAATTAAATAAAAGGAATTATTCGCAGTTTGTAAAAGGTTTGGATTTTGTAATGATGTTTGTTCCAATTGAACCCGCATATTTATTGGCAATTCAAAAAGATAGCGACCTATGGAATTACGCATATAAAAAACGTGTTATCCTTATCTCTCCAACAAATTTAATTGCGGCAATAAAACTAATTTCAGAGATTTGGAAAAAAGAGGAGCAAAATAAAAATGCAGTAGCAATTGCCGAAAGAGGTGCAGCCATGTATGATAAATTTGTCGGTTTTGTCGAAAATTTAATTGATGTTGGCGATCATATAGGCAGAACACAAAAAAGTTATGATGAAGCAATGAGACAACTTAAAGATGGCAGCGGAAATCTTATCGGACAAGCAGAGAAATTAAGAAGATTGGGTGTGCAGGGGAAGAAGGTGTTGCCGGGGACGATAATTAATGATGCGTTGATAGAAGAAGATTAATGGGTTCTGACATGTAGTAGATCTCCTTCGTCGATCACTACATGTTTTAGTTCTGGGCCTGACTGCCGACTGCGTCAGCGTCAGACAGGTTCTGAGTTCACCATCCCATAAAGTGTCCCCACAGTGTTACGCGCAGCGAACGCTGTGGATTCGGAGCTGAAAGTTTAGGGATGAGTTCAGGGTTCTGAGTTTTGAGTTCTGGGTTGCAAAAGTTTCAGGGTTGCGATCTGATTATTATTATCTATTTTTTGATTGTTATTTATTATTTCTACGGCGCAAATAAGATTTAATTAAAACTATATTATTTATTGATAGTTATCTGCCCGCGACTTCCAGCAAAAAGTTTTGTTATTCATAAGTTACACGACAGAAGCAACTGTCACATTTTCCGGGTTGAAAATTGTATAATTTGTAGAGACGCAATGCATTGCGTCTCTACAAATTATAC
>JAYSYX010000155.1:0-4352 GCA_043727235.1 Bacteroidota bacterium | reverse complement strand
TGCAATACTAGCCTGATACATACCCGTAGCTACTCTTACAAGGTTTATAATTTCGGTATATTCAGAGCTATATTGCTGTCTGCCCGTAAGCTGAGAACGTAGTAAAAACAAAAAAACCAACCCAAGAATACTTAGTTTGGTCATGTGTAATTTTTTCGAAGTTTTTAACTTTTTCTATGAAAAGATTAGACTAATTTACAAAAAAAAATGCCCTGCAATTAAACAAGGCATTTTTTTTAAAAAATTAAAATCTTATTTCTGAATAACGATAGGGTAACTAAGTTTCGCATTGGAGTTAACCAAACTAACCTGATAGATACCTGCGCTTGCGTTATTTAATGAAATGGTCTCGGTGTAATCAGTACCTGAAACAGATATGGTTTTATTATAAACTACATTACCAATAGCATCATATACATTCAATTCGAATGAACTGGATTCAAATCCGCTCATTTGCAGAACAAATTCACCATTTGAAGGATTTGGGAACATAGAAACCGATGCATCATTTTCACCTATACGACCAAGGGTTGTAAAATAATACCAATCAGATGGCATAGAAATTTCACCTAGATCATCATAACAAACCGTTTTAACACGGAATGCATATTCTGTTAAAGGAGTTAATTTATCAGTGATTTCAACCATATTGGTATAATAACCTTTTGTTTTAATAAGACCCGTTGCTACATTTTGCAATGTTACGCGATACTGATCAGCACCGTCAACTGCATCCCAATGTAATACTGCATCATTGGTTGTAATTCCATCTGCATATAATCCTGATGGCATTTCACAAACTACAGGAGGTTCACCACAAGAAGCGTATGCTAAAATATTAGCTCTGAGATTTGCAGCTTCTACAATCGGTGAATGAAAGTTATTAGTTGTCATTCCACCAAATAAAACTAATCCTGCACCCCATGGTTTTTCACCAAGAGTGATATCGGTTGAACCGGTTTCCAATATAATATTAAAAATATCGGTTCCTGTTATGCGAGCATGGCTAAAGTTAGAACCTGTAAAAACTGTTCCCACAGGTGTAAATGGCATATTGAAAACAGGGTGTCCTGCATCAGCAGCTGTAACCATTCCGGCACCTCCATCATAAATTAAATTTGTTCCACTGAAACCGAAACTCATTCCATCACCTTCATTAGGTGCAGAATTTAAAAGTAAACGTCCGCCTGCCGAAACCCAATCTTCAATTAACGTCATATTTGCGCCAAGGAAAGTTTCCAGTTCATTTGCGTGGGAGTCAGATCCTTCAAGAAACACAAAACCCGTTACATCGGAAAATACAGAAACAGGATCTAAGGTTTCATAATATGCCGTACTCCATCCACCAACACCGAATGCCTGATCCATAGCGGTGGAGTTAGATGTACTGAACCAAGGTTGGCCACCTGTTGAATTTGAATAAACATAATAAATATTGCCTTCAGCTGCACATAAATTACATACTGATTCTGAATAGCTATCATTGGTTTCATCAGCATCAGCAGCCAGGCTTGTCCATGAAACGATTTCATAACATCCATCCATACTAAAATCGTAAGTTGAACTAAAAGTATAAGAACCGGTTGAGAAAGGAGCAATTGTTCCTGTGTACGTCTCGGTAACAACCGCACCACCATCAACATTGTAGCTCACGGGAAATTCGGAGATAGCTTCAAAACCATAATTCTGGATAGTAACTGAAACTGATTCAACACCCAGAGCTGCTCCGGAAACAGGGCTAGTAACATCTATAACACCCGCATCAGCAGCAGCAGGTTCAAAAATTGTAAACGAGATACATTCCTCATAAGCTGACCAGTTGGTGCTATTTCTTCCGGGAACAATATCAGCGGCAAGAGCATTTTGATTTAAGCCCATTGTATGCGAACCACCATCACCATTCATTTGAGTAGTTACAATTCTGATCTCGCCTGTTCCTTCGTATAACTGAACCTGAACAGTTACCGGAAACACACCTTCAGGACCAGGATAATGAGGAACATCAGTAAAAGATAAAACAAAGATCTGACTTCCGGCTGCTCCAGTAGTATAATATGTGATGTCGCCATCAACACAGGAGTTCGGATCAAGATCTTCCTGACCAAAGAAAATGGAATTAGGATAAATATCAGATGGCAATACTACTCCGGTGCAACATGCATTTCCCAAACCTGCAGTAAATGACAAATAGCCATTAGAACTCACATAACAGTTAGAAAATGAGGTTCCATAAAAAGGAAATGTAAAACCAAGAGAGATGGCACTGCTCACAACATCATCTCCTAAGCAAATTGCAGTTCCTGCTGTTGCCATGGGAGAAAAATCGCAGTCAGATTGTACATAGTATTGACCGCGGGCCATTAAACCAAAGGTCACCATTGCCATAAACAATGTGATCTTACGGGTAATTGTAAAAGATTGTGTAATTATTAGTTTCATGTTTAAAGTTTTAGGTCACAAACCTAACATTATTTTTGTCTTTCCCCTATTTTTTTTTAATTATTAATTGATCTGATGATGAAAATCACCTTTTAATCATTTAACTCCGGGCGGTATGAATCGTTTTACCTTTTAAATAAACAACGGGTGATTTTGAACGGACATGAGTGCACAGATAAACACCAACCTACATTCTAAAAATATTTATACATGTGGTAATCCTTTAAATAAAAGAGGCTGCTCAATAAAGAACAGCCTCTTTTTATTTATTAATTTAGGAATTTATTAATTTAATAATTATTCAGTGATCACTACTGAGTAATTTAAATTAAGATCACTATTTTTCAAACTGATTTGATACATTCCGGGAGCAACATTTAATAAATTAATTTGCTCATTATAATCGGCGTTATCAATTTTGATCGTTTTGGTAAATACTATCTGGCCTGTGGAATTAAATACATTTAATTCAAATTGATTATCAGCATAACCATTTACGTTTAAATTAAATATACCTGTGTTAGGGTTTGGATATAATGAAACCGACGCATTATCCTGTCCACCAATACGGCCAAGGGTGGTAAAATAATACCATGGAGATGGAGCAGAAATTACTCCCAGATCATCATAACAAACAGTTTTAACCCGGAAACCATATTCCGTTAATGGAGTTAATTTATCGGTGATCTCCACCATGTTCGTATAAAAACCCTTTGTTTTGATCAAACCTGTTGCAAGATTTTGCAGTGTTACGCGATACTGATCAGCACCGTCAATTGCATCCCAATGTAATACTGCATCATCCGTAGTAATTCCATCAGCAAATAATCCTTCCGGAATTTCACATATTACAATTTCGATGCAACTTAAATACGCAAAAATATTTGCGCGTAAATTAGCCGCATTCGGATCAGGATCGTGCCAATTGTCGGTTGTCATTCCACCAAACATAACAATTCCCGCACCCCAAGCTTTTTCTCCCAATGTAATATCTGTAGTACCGGTTTCAATTATTACGCTTGACAAACCTGTTCCTGTAACCTGAGCGTGACTGAAACCTGTTCCTGTAAAATCAGTTCCGACCGGAGTAAAAGGACCGCTGAAAATTGGATGTCCGGGATCACCTGCAGTAACAGAGGATGCACCTCCATCATAAATTAAAGTAGTTCCATCAAAACCAAAACTCATTCCGTCACCTTCGTTTGGTGCCGAATTAATTAATAATTTTCCTCCGGAACTCACCCAACCTTCAATTGTTGCCATATTAGCATCGAGGAAAGCTTCTAATTCCATTGCACCTCCGTCACTTCCTTCCATAAAAATAAAACAATTATCAGGTGAAAAAGCAAGTAAAGGGTCTACAGTTTCATAATATTCACGTGTCCAACCAATTCCTTCTGGACCAAAAACTGTGTTCATCGCTGTAGTATTATTTATGGTAAACCAAGGTTCACCTCCGGTTGTATTGGTATATAAATAAATTGCACCCGTACCTGTAATAGGACCCAGGTTACAAACAGTTTCACTATAAAGATCATTATCAGGATACTCATCTCCCGGCATTTCAGTCCATGCATCAATATCGTAACATCCGTCTAATGTAAAATCCCAACCTTCAGGCATAGTGTAGGATGCCGTAGTAAAAGGGGCAATTGTTCCGGGGTATGCACCACCTGTAACTAATCCACCATCAACCTGATAATATACATTAAATCCGGAAGCAGGTTCAGAGCCGTAGTTATAAATGGAAACGATTACATCTTCCAATCCAAGGTCAAGACCAGAAACCGGATTTGTAATGTCAACAATTCCAATATCATTTGCGGCACCTTCCATAATATTTATATTATCTATATACCATCCTGTTGTTCCAACGGGTCCGCAGCACCCATCCCCTGTGTCATACCGGAAAC
>JAYSYX010000154.1:0-11839 GCA_043727235.1 Bacteroidota bacterium | reverse complement strand
GTCCCGCGTCCCGATTCCCGTGTCTAAATAGGAGAAAGGAGGGAGGAGGGAGGAGTTTAAATTTCTTGCGAAATTTTTCCCAGACACTGTTTTCCTATATCCTATTTCCTACTTCCTATTTCCTACTATGCTTACCTTTATAGCCATGCTTCACAAAACCCGCGGAATCGTTTTCAGGACCACAAAATATGCGGAGTCGAGTATCATAGTTAAAATATTTACGGAGAAATTTGGTATACAAACCTACATTATTAACGGAGCAAGATCTTCAAAATCAAAATCCAAGGCGGTTTATTATCAGCATGGAAATTTGCTTGACCTGGTAGTATATTATAAGGAGACAGGAAATATAATGCGCATTAATGATGCTAACTACTTTTATGCTTATAGAGAATTGCCATTTCATATTGTAAAAAGTTCTTTATTGCTGTTTTACATAGAGGTAATTAATAAAACGATAAAAGAACATGAGGCCTATCCGGAATTGTTTCATTTTTTGTTTGAAATATTTGTAGAGCTGGATGAGACAGACAAGACTCTTGCAAATCATCATATCTGGTTTTTACTGGCCTTGTCGAAGTATCTGGGATTTTATCCATCGGTTTCAGACAGAAAATATTTTGATCTTAGAGAGGGATTGTTTACAGATAATATTCCAACTTATTCTAATTATATTTCTGAGCCTGCTTCGGAAGTATTGAGGAATATAATTAATCCTGAATTAAAAAATTATGATCAAATATCCGTTTCTGCAGTTGAAAGAAAAAAATTATTAGCCTATCTTCTCGATTATTATCGTTTGCATTTGCCCGAATTTGGAGAAATAAGGTCCATACAAATATTGGAGGATCTATTCAGATAACTCCGTCTTTTTAAATAAAGACCAGTTTTCATTTTTATAAGCAAGAATATATTCATTGTTTTTAAACGACAAAGTAACTTTATCATTACCGATAATTGTATTGGAAATAATTACCTCCGGAATAAATGTTCTGAAAGGAATGTTATACTCTGTTATGGCACTTGCATTTTCCACCATAATTTGTTGTATTTCAAGATCCTTAACATCCTGTAATAATATCCAAAATGGATATTGCCAACTGTCGCCGCTGGTTACTAATCCAACCTTATCTAATTTATTTTGTATTACAAGATCTGTCATCTTCAAAAACGGATCTTTTAATTTATCGTTGTTATTAAAATATTGATCAGTTGCATTTGCTGTGAAAATACTCTCCGGCCCAAACCACATACGCGATTGGTTTACAAACAGAAATAAACAAGAGGAACAAAAAAAGAGAAACACAATGCTAAAGAATACTAATTTTGATGTAACGGAATGCACAATAAATGCTAAAAAGGGTGCAGCAATTACAAACATTGGCAACATCAACCTGCAATTCCATATTTGCCATTTTAATAAGGTGCTAAAAACAATGAACATTAATATTCCTATTATCAATATAATATTGATATATTTATTACCGCGCAACTTTTTATTTACAATAAATATTAAAAAACAACTTAAAAATAACAACGTATGCAAAAAATTTCCTGCTGAATCCTCTTGAGTGGAGAGATAAGCAACTTCAAAAGGAGGAGTAAAACGCCAGTTGAATTTTTGTGACTGCACATCAATACCTATGAGATCATGAAAGGCAAATACAACATTTTCAATGGCCGTATTAAATGGAGGGAAAGGTGTTTTTAAATGTATAGCTGCATTTTTGCTAATATTCGATAGGGTTGGCGCAATTCCATACAATTCATTGGAAAGTTTATAGTCGGCACCCAATGGACTATTAAATGTATTTGCATTTCGGATGAATTGCGGCAAACAAAAAATGCATACAAAAACAATACCTGCAATTGCCGGTTTTATGATGCCTGATTTTAATCTAATTAATGCGTATATGATCCAAATTACAACTACAGGGAGTAAAAATATAAAGGCTGTTCCTTTCGCAACAACAGCAATGCAACAACACAATAGAAATAATAATGTGTCGGGAAAACTAAAATTGTTTTTTATATTCCGTATTAAAAAAAGCACTGCAGCGGCAATAAAAAAACTAACAACAAAATCATTTTGAGTACTGTTGCTTTGCAATATACCCATAGGAATGGTGGACGCAAAAAAGGCAGAGAGGGTCTGCATTCCCCTTTCTCCGCCGCACTCCTTTATTATCAGAGAACATATTAAAACGGAACCCAACATAGAGATCCACTGAACCAAATTCACAAACGGATCGTAGGCAGATAATAATTTAATATGCAGATCGCAATATTCACCCAAGGGCGATAATCCAAGCTGCCTGTCATTGTGCGTTGGGTAATGATCTACATTGCCATTTTGTATCCAGTGCATCACCCGGGGTAGGTGATAGGTCATACTATCCCAGGTATTGGGATAAGAAAATAAACAGGTAATAAGACTTATAAAAATAATAAATAATGTTGTTATGCTTAGCAGTTTGTTTTCCTTAAAAAAAGATATGATATTTATTTCCCTTAGTGATAGTTGTGAAGATCTATTCTTATGGACATAAAAGAAAAGAAATAAAACTAAAAGTATCCAAAGTAATTTAATGTTTAGTTCGTTTACTAAATTAAGAAGAGTTAAAATTTCTGTACTTATAAAAACAAAGGCGGCGTGAAAAATTAATGTGGCGATTATATTCAATCGCATGTTGCCCTTGAAATAAGTACATTTTATTTCTAAGAGAACTACAGTAAGTATAATGGAAATAAGCGGAAGTAATGCCCACATAGGTCTGCTTAGATTTAAAGGGTTAAATTAAGCAGTATTATTCAAACGGTATAATCAGGGTTGCTGCTTTTCACCTACAGCAATAAGTGAGATGCCAAATCTGTTGAACGTGCAGATATCTGCTAACTTAAAAAGTGGAACTAAAAAATTATATAATTTCATCTGTCCTTCTTTAATGATCGTATTTTTCAACACTCTTCCAGAAATAAACCAACCAAAAATAGCAGGAGAATTGAAATAATTCATTTTAATGGAGCGCAATTCCGTGTTTTGAAACAGGGTTTTGATGCGTTTTTTATTATAGCGTCGGAAATGACCCAATGAAATATCTATTCCGTTAAACAACCACATATATGCCGGAACGAGCATGATAATTCTACCTTCCGGTGCCAATAATTTTTTACAATTTTTAAGTGCAGTAATATCGTCATCCACATGTTCAATTACATTTAATCCAATTATACAATCAAATTTGCCCGATAGATCCTCGAATTGTTTTTCAAATTTAGGATCGAGAATATCAAGATGAATTATTTCGCTTACATGTGTATTGGAACCGTATTTTTCTGATAAAACATCACAATAACTTTGGTTGTAGTCGCTGAGGGTTATAGTAAATCCATCGTGGATAAGAAATTGAGAGATATTTCCAATACCACTTCCAATTTCCAAAATTCTTCCCTTGCAATACGGTTTTATCTGATCGTACATCCAGCGATTAAATGCACCTGCATGCTGAATTGATCGCAGTGTTTCCAAACCTGCTTTGTCATCAATATGCGTTCTGTGGCTATCCATTTATTTTCAGTGGGCAAAAATACAAAGAAGCGCCACAATTAATTTTCAGCCGTATATCTCCAGTTTAATTCTATCGTTATCGTAACCCATTTCCCTTATACGAACCTTTGCTTCATCAATCATCATTCTCCATCCACATAAATAAAAGTCCATATCCTTGTTTCCATTTTCGCAGATGTTTTCATATATTGGATGAACATATCCTATCGGTCCCGGCCAGTTTTCAGGTGTTTCGCGTGATAAGGTGGTATGATAATGAAATTCAGGAAATTCACTTTCCAGTTTTTTCATTTCCTCAAAGTATAAAAGATCTGACATTAACCTTGATCCGTAAATGAGGTGAATCTGTTTTGTTGGAAATTTATGTTTGTGCAAATAGAGCAACTGTGAACGGAAGGGTGCAATTCCAGTTCCGGTACAAATAAAACAGATATCCCTCTCAATTACTTCCGGCAAAACAAAATGACCTAAAGGCCCCCTGAACTTAATTTCCAATCCGGGTTGAGAATGCTCAAATAAAAAATGAGAACCACTTCCCGGTTCCAATAAAACAATTATGAGTTCGAATTTATTCGAATCCTCAGGTATGCTGGCAATAGTATAACTGCGCAGACGTTTGCTGGGACGATCAGAAATTGGGAGATCAAGAGTAACGAATTGCCCGGGAATAAAATCAAAATTTTCCGTGTCCATTGCTTCAAAGAAGAAACGGCGCACTTTAGGCGATTCATCAATTGTATGGAGAAGTTTGGCTGTTTGCCAGGGTAGTATGGACATGCAATTTTTGGATAAAGAACACAAAGGTGGCTATAAAAGTTTAATCATTGATAATTAACAGTGGTTTAAGTAACAGAAAAGTAGTTGACAAATTAAGATTTTATAATTTTGCAGCACTAAATGAATTTATTGGAATTGCTTTCCTTCTACCGGGAAGCAGATGTGCGGGTGAAAAATATTATTGAACGGATAGATACAAAAGATGCTAAAAACATCTATCTGAAGGGAATAGTGGGCTCGGCCCTTTCCTTTACTGCATGCGGGGTTTATAAAAACAGTGATTTCAACCACCTTTTTATTCTAAACGACAGAGAAGAGGCCGCATATTTTTTAAACGACCTGCAAAATCTCCTCGAAAAGAAGGATATACTTTATATTCCTGATTCCTTTAAAAAACCTGGTGAATTTATTGAGGTAAATACAAATCACATCTTACAGCGAACGGAAGCAATAAATAAAATAACACATTCCGCTACAAAGGGAGAATTAATTATTACTTATCCCGAAGCACTTGCCGAAAAATTTGTAAAGCCGGAAGTGCTGAATAAAAATATTATTTTACTAAAAAAGGGAGAGAAACTCGATTCGCATTTTATAGTTGATCTGCTCATGGAAAATGGATTTGTCAGGACAGATTTTGTTTACGAACCGGGACAATTTTCCGTTCGCGGAGGTATAATAGATATTTTTTCTTTCGGAAATGAATTGCCTTATCGCGTGGAATTGTTTGACAACGAAGTGGAAAGTATTCGCGTTTTTGAACCGGCAACACAGTTATCTCAAAAATCAATTTCACAGGTGACTATTATTCCGAATATACAATCGCAATTCGGGGAGGATCAGAAAACTGGATTGTTCAATTGTTTGCCACAAAACACCGTTGTTTGGTTTAAAGATGCAAAATACGCATTTGAAGTAATCAATCAGTGTTACGAAAGAGCTATCGATTGGTTTAATGTTGTGGGCGGCGAATCGATGAAAAAATCTCGCGGAGTCGGAAGGGCACATCTGGATGACGACCATCCCTTCAGAGAACATGTTCCAGAAGAAATGTTATTGCAATCCACCGAGTTATTACCTCAGCTCACGCAATTTAAAATAATTGAATTCGGTTTGCAAAAACATTTCGAAAGTGCTGAGGAAGTAGTTTTTAATACTTCACCACAACCTTTATTCAGTCGCAATTTTAATTTGCTGATAGAAAATCTGAAACAAAATCAAAAGGCCGGATATAAGATCTTTATTTGTATGAGCAACACCAAACAGGTGGAACGTTTTCACGAAATATTCACCGACCTGAATGCAAATATTAAATACGATGCATTTGCATTACCCTTGGCTTCCGGATTTGTTGACAATGATCTTAAAATTGTTTGTTATACCGATCATCAGATATTTGAACGATATCATAAATACACATTAAAAACCGGATATACTAAAAACGATGCAATAACATTAAAAACTTTATCTGAATTACAGGCAGGCGATTATGTAACACATATTGATCATGGTGTTGGTGTATATTCGGGTTTGGAGAAAATAGAAATTGCCGGACAGATTCAGGAAGCTGTTCGTTTAATTTATCGCGATAAGGATCTGTTGTATGTTAATATAAATTCCCTGCACAAGATCACAAAATATGCGGGTAAGGATGGAACTCCTCCCAAATTAAATAAATTGGGATCTGATGCCTGGGAACAATTAAAAAGAAAAACAAAAGCTAAGGTAAAAGATATTGCAAAGGACCTGATTCAACTCTATGCAAAAAGAAAAGCGAGTAAGGGGTTTGCGTTTCATCCTGATACTTACATGCAAAATGAATTGGAAGCGAGTTTTATTTATGAAGATACTCCCGATCAGGTAACAGCAACCGCAGATGTTAAAAAGGACATGGAAAGAAGTTTCCCGATGGATCGTTTAGTGTGTGGTGACGTGGGTTTTGGGAAAACGGAGATAGCAATTCGCGCTGCATTTAAAGCAGTTACGGATGGAAAACAAGTTGCGGTGTTAGTTCCTACCACTATTCTCGCTATGCAACATCAAAAAACATTTGCGGAGAGATTAAAAGATTTTCCCGTTACCGTGGATTATTTGAACAGATTTAAATCTGCAAAAGAAAAAAAGGAAACACTGGAAAAATTAGCTGCCGGTAAAGTAGATATTATTATTGGCACTCATGCCATCATCAGCAAAAATGTAAAATATAAAGACCTTGGATTATTAATAATTGATGAGGAACAAAAATTCGGTGTTTCTTCTAAAGAAAAATTAAAGGAATTAAAAGCAAATGTTGATGCGTTAACTTTAACTGCAACTCCAATTCCGAGAACTTTGCAATTTTCGTTAATGGGTGCCAGAGATCTTTCTATAATAAATACTCCGCCACCAAACAGACAACCCATCACCACCGAATTAAAAACATTCGATATCAATTTTATCCGCGATGCCATATATTTTGAAATTTATCGCGGTGGACAAGTATATTTTGTACACAACCGCGTAAAAGATATTGGGGAGACTGCGGCATTAATTAAAAAAGTGTGTCCCGATGTTAATATTGGTATTGCCCATGGCCAGATGGATGGCGATGAATTGGAGGATCACATGCTGAAATTTGTTGATAGAGAATATGATGTGCTGGTTTGCACTAATATAGTGGAAAGTGGTCTCGACATCCCCAACGCAAATACCATAATTATTAATAATGCGCATTTTTTCGGATTAAGCGATCTGCATCAGTTGAGAGGACGAGTTGGAAGAAGTAACAAAAAAGCATATTGTTATTTATTATCGCCTCCACTATTTGGTTTACCGGATGAAAGCAGAAAACGATTGCGCACCATTGAACAATACGCAGATCTCGGAAGCGGTTTTCAAATAAGTATGCGCGACATGGATATTCGCGGCGCAGGAAATTTATTGGGTGGAGAACAAAGTGGATTTATTTCTGAGATTGGATATGATGCGTACCATAAAATATTAAATGAGGCAATTCGCGAATTAAAACATACAGAATATAAAACATTATTCGCTGAACAAATTGAAGAGAAACAGGAATTTGTAAGCGATGTACAAATTGATACAGATCTTGAAATGCTAATTCCCGATGAATACATAAATAATATTAACGAGAGATTGAGTATTTATACACGATTAGACAATGTGGAAAACGAAGAACAACTCACTCTATTCAGAACAGAATTAATTGACAGATTCGGAAAAATTCCACGACAGGTAGAAGAATTGTTTAATGGAATTAGGTTGCGATGGCTTGCAAAAGATCTTGGATTTGAGCGTATTTTATTTAAGAACAGAAAATTGCGATGTCTGTTTGTTGAAAACAATCAAAGTGTTTTTTACGACAGCAAATTTTTTACTACTCTCATGCAATTTATCGCGGAACGAAAAACCACAGGCACCATAAAACAAACCGATAAACATTTAATGTTGGTTTTTGAAAACGTGCAAAGTATGAGCCACGCAAGATCACTTTTGGAAAACATACATAAAGTCCTTTTTAATTAGAGTACAACCTCTTAAATTTGGCTAAAATATATTGTATGAAAAAGTCAACCCTACTTTATCTGCTGACAGGTTTTATTCTTTTCAGCGCTTTCCGCGCCGGAAATACCTGCGAATCCTTTTTCCCAAATAAAATTGGAACAAAGTGGGAGCTTACAAGTTATGATGCCAAAGACAAGGTTTCTACAGTAAGTAAGAGTGAACTTTCCGCACTTAAAGATATAACAGATGGATTGGAGGCTACTATTAATATTGAAGTGATTGATAATAAAGGGACTTCCATGTCGAAAGGAGATGTGGTGATGAAATGCACCAACGATTACTTTTATATGGACATGAGCAATATGTTTCCGTCCGGGCAAATGGCAGGAATGGAAGGTGTTGAAATGGAAATTTCAAACTCCTTTATGGAATTTCCCTCCAATCCCGTTGCAGGACAAACTTTAGCAGATGCAGAAAGCACCATGACCGTGAAAATGAATGGGGTTGCTTTAATGTCTATTACCATGAAAACCACAAATAGAAAAATTGAAGGTTATGAAAGTGTAACAACTCCTGCCGGAACCTATAATTGTATGAAATATTCCTCTGATACCGAGGTGAAATCTGCAATGTTCACCAACAAATCGCATTCTGTTATGTAGATGGCAAAAAATGTCGGAACCGTTAAAATGGAGAGTTATGATGATAATGGAAAAGTAGAATCCAAAATGTTATTGACGTCTTTTTCTGAATAGAATTCCTATAAAATAATATGCGGATATTTTTTATTGTATTTTCTCTTTTATTTATTTCCTGCAGTCGAAATAAAGGGCCAAAAGAAGTATTTATTGATGGGTTGGAGGAAATCATCCATGCTGAACTTTACGTGATGCACAGTATGATCTATGCAAAGGGCACACCCTGGACAACTTCCAATATTTTTGTAATTAAAGGAACCGGCGACAGTGTGTGGATATTTGGTTCTGGTTATGGTGATTTTAATGAACCCTGCGAAGATGTATGCAATGATAATAATTATTATTTGGGGATGGAATTTACCGGAACAGGCCCTGCAACGGAGGATGTAAGACCGATAGATTCTATAATTACGCAGGTATTTAATTTAAATAAAGACAGCGCTATTCTGCAATTTATAGTCCCACATTATCACAATGATCATATTAATTCCGAATTTATTGATGCATTTTTTACAACCTTTAATTACCCCTTAAAAGCGGAGGAAAAAATATGGATACACGTGAACGATTCCATTGGTGCTTTGTGCAATGAACCTTGCTGCGGAACAGAACCATGTCCAGATAAAAAAAATAAATATTACGGTGTTCCCTATTTACCTGAATGGAGATCAGAATATAAAAATATGTTCACAACCATGGGAAAACCAACGGATGTTTGTAATACAATAATTAAAACTTTTAGTTCTGCGGCGGGACAATGGGAAATCACAAAAGCCGTGTCTACAAACGATAAAGGGCATACCGATGGAACTATTAATCTCCGGAATGAAAATTTGAAACTTGAGATCGCCGGAACAAAAAGCAAAATACAATGCGATATTCCGGAAAATTGGAAAAGAATTTCTGTTCACGGAAATATTTCCGACCTATAGCAACTAAATTTAATTTTTTATTATCTTTATTAAATGTAAGCTTTCCTCCTTGAAGCTTTTATTAGGTACAAATTTTGTATAGTATTTTTTACCGCCTAAAACAGAGTTTATGAAATACGTTTTAATCTTTCTGTTATTAATTTGCTGCACTTCTCTTTTCTCTCAGAAGTATAAATATATTATAAAATTTTCTGATGCAGCAGAGGAAGATATGCAAAAGGAATTATCTAAAAAATTATATTTAATATTTGATCAAAGTGCTGAATTTGAAGTGCTTACATCCCAATTTACAGTTTTATCAAATGTAGATATTTCAGAAGTTACATTTTTACAAAAAATGGAAGAAGCCGGATATACACGCATAGTATTTACCAAACAAGAAATTATTAATACTATAACGGAATGAAAATTAAGCTGTTAGCTGTTGGCTTGTTAGTGAGTTGTTTGGGATTAAAGGCTCAATCGGATGATCCTTGTGGGGCTACTGCGTTAAATATAGATACGATTTGCACTTTGCAAACCGGAACGACTGTGGGAGCAACAAGCACAGCGGGAGTACCTGCGCCTGGCTGTGGCAGCTACACGAATAAGGATGTGTGGTATACATTAACTGTTCCTGCCTCGGGAACAATCAATATAGAGACTGCTACCGGCACGCTTACCGATTGTGCAATGGCTTTGTATGATGGTATATGCACTTCCCTGAATTTAATTACCTGCGATGATGACGGAGGACCCGGTTTAATGCCGATCCTGAATTTAACCGGTTTAACACCCGGCGCCACTGTTTGGCTGCGCATTTGGCGATATGGTGGTGGCGCAACCGGAACTTTTCAAATTTGTGCCTGGGACCCTCCAATTGTTTTTGAAAATGCGGATTGTATCACGTCTACACAAATTTGTACCACTACAGCCTTCGACGATAACAATTCAGGAGATGGGGATATAAACGATCTGAATGCTACAAATCAAGGATGTTTAGCTGAAGGTGAACATCAAAGTGCATGGTATCATTTTATTATATCTACAGGTGGAACGCTCACTTTTACAATTGATCCGGTTATAAATTCAGATGATTACGATTTTGCCGTTTGGGGTCCTGGTCCGGCTTGTCCACCCACAACGCCGCCTCTGCGTTGTTCTTTCTCTGCGGCAAATGGAAACACCGGATTAAATATGACCGCACTTGATCTGAGTGAAGGAGTTGGGGGAGATAAATTTGTAAAATTTCTCGATGTTTTAGCAGGGGAAGTTTATTATTTATGTATTGATAATTATTTGGCAACTAATGCAGGATTTACCTTTTCCTTCGGCGGTACTGCAACAATTTCTTGTGAACCGTTAGTGTTGCCCGTAACTTTAGTTAATTTCCAAGGATTTGCAATAGGGGAGACAAATGTTTTAAGCTGGAGCACAGAAACCGAGATAAATGCAGATTGGTTTTATGTTGAACATTCCTCAAATGCCAAGGATTTCAAAACCATAGGAAAATTAAAAGCCGCTGGCAATTCCAATGAAATAATAAATTATTCCATCACACATTATTCACCCGAATTTGGAAATAATTATTATAGATTGTTGCAAGCAGATACAGATGGTAAAACAGTTTATTCTGAAATTATTATTGTTGAAAATTTATTATCTACGGCATTACATGTATTTCCTAATCCTACGGAAGATGGTTCGGTACAGATCGAATTTAACTCAGCCATTGGAATTAAATCCGTAATTCAAATTATAAACAGAGAAGGAAATATTGTATTTCAAATGGATGTAATAGCTTCAGGAACAAACACATATCAATTGATTCAGTTGCCTACACCTGGAATTTATTTTATCAGAGTAACTACACAAGACCGTTCTTTGACGGAAAAGATCATTTATTGATTTTCAATTTTTGTGATATTCTGCTTTTTTCTAAAAGAAACTTGGCACGATTTGCTAAGCGAAAAATCCATCTATTAGAAGTTGATTTTCTTTCAAATTGAAAATTAAAATGGGACGGAAGGTTTTAGATGATTTTCCATTCGGGATAAATCCCTTGTGAGAATGCAAGTAATATTACAATTAGTGCCGTAGGCATGGCATATCGGTAGTAAATAAAATATAAATTACATAAATGCCTTAGGCATGACATATTAAAAACTTCAATACTAAGGGAAATTATAAATGTTAAATCTATCCTCCGAATGTTGCAGAGTTCCTGAAGGAACTTTTCGGAGGAGATTTAAGGAGAGAGAAAGGAAATAAATGATTATTAAATAGTAAGCGCATAAAGAATAGTAAGCGTAAACCCCGGTAGGGGTGGCATTATTATAGTGATGAGCGGTTGAAAAAAAATTCAAACCCCAGCGGGGTGA
>JAYSYX010000153.1:0-4381 GCA_043727235.1 Bacteroidota bacterium | reverse complement strand
CAAATATCGGATTAACGGAAGGAGGAAATACCGGAAGAATTATTATTCATCCGGATAATAACCAAATTTTATTTGCTGCAATGCTTGGTGACCTTTTTGAAAATTCATCGGAACGTGGAATTTATCGCACGGAAAATGGTGGAGCAACATGGGAAAAAGTTTTATACATAAATGATTCTACCGGTGGAATTGATGTTTGCATTAATCCTGATGATCCAAATATTGTTTATGCTTCAACTTGGGAACGTGTGCGCCGACATAACAGAAAAGATTATTCCGGTAATGGCAGCAGAATTTATAAAAGTGAAGATGGTGGTGATACATGGAGCATGCTCACAAACGGTTTGCCAATGGAACCACTTGCAAAAATCACATTGACAATTGCACCTTCAAATCCGAATGTATTATATGCATCCATTGTTGATCCGGCAGAAACATTAAAAGATATTTATAAAACTGTAGATGGAGGTGATACATGGATAGCTTTAAATTGCGAAGATGAAGTTGTAACCTCAGCACAAGATACCTGGTTTGGAGGAATGCGTATTAGTCCGAGTGATGAAAATAAAGTATATTGGATAGGATTTACTTGCTCCCGTTCAAATAATGGAGGAAATACCTGGAGCGGTATGGCAACCTCCGCCCACGTGGATTGTCATGCATTATATATTTCTCCAACAAATGAAAATTATAAAATAATGGGTTCCGATGGTGGATTGTATTTTACAGAAAATGATTTCGCCACTTTCACAACTGATCAAAATATTCCTGTCACACAATTATATACCTTGGATGTATTTCCGGGCGATACGAGTTTATTAATTGGTGGTGCACAGGATAATGGAAGTTTTGTTAAAAATTCTGCCGGCAATTGGTATTATGTAAATGGGGGAGATGGTGTTAGTACAAAATGGTTGCCCATAAATGAAAGCTCCTATTATGCAAATATTCAATACGGAAATTATTACGGAATTGTTGATGGAGATGAAAAATCATTTTTTGGATATGATTGGGGAGATAGACATAATTGGAGAAGTCCGCTGGAATTAAATCCATTAAATGCTTCAACAATTTACATAGGTGGGAGTAAAATGCAGCGCACAACAAATTACGGAGATAATTTTAATACAATAAGTGATGATCTTTCTAACGGAAGTTCGGGAACGGGATTAACCTTCGGAAGTATTTTCACCATTCACAATGCAGCTGCCGATACCAATTATATTTACGTCGGGACTGATGATGCAAATGTTTGGCGAAGTAAAGATTATGGAGATAATTGGGAATTAATTACAGATGGTCTACCATATCGTTATTGTATGAGTATAGAAACAGATCCTGATGATGCGGAAATTGTATATGTAACTTTCAGTGGTTTCCGTTGGGCAGATAATGCGGCACACGTTTATAAATCGACAAATGCCGGCGACAGTTGGACCGATATTTCCGGTGATCTACCTGATATTCCTGTTAATGACATTGTGATAGGACAATTAAATGAAGACACAACTTCATTAATGATAGCAACGGATGTTGGATGTTATTATTCTTATAACGATGGTATTAACTGGAATTTTTTAGGTTCGGATATGCCTGTAGTTTCAATATATGAAATTTATTACGATCAGGAATCAAACACATTATTTGCCGGTACATACGGTCGCGGTGCATGGAAAATTCAAATGCCGAGAGTGGAACCTCCTAATGTTTCTATTCACGAATCCCTTGAATTAAATATTTCGATAGCCCCAAATCCCATAGCTGATATAATAAATATTTCCACCAACCAAAATGTTAAAAATGCAGCAATAAATCTCTATAATATTTCAGGTGATATTGTATTTACCTCCCAAAATAATTCCGGAAATAAATTCTCCATCCCTGCAAATAATTTAGCAGCAGGAAATTATTTTGTAGAATTAAAAATAGGAGAGAAGAGGGTTGTGAAGAAATTAGTGAAGGCCTGACCCACCCTTCCACAGAGTTCCTTCGGTAACTCTGTGGTCAAGTACATGGCAAGGAATTTTCCTCCGCAGAGTTACCGAAGGAACTCTGCGGCCTCGGAGGAAAATCTCCACCCTCCATAGCTCCCTACGCGAACCTCACATTCCTAACATCCAAACCATCTCTGCTTACCCCTCTGCGCCCCCATGTGAATCCCTTCATCCCACACTTCCACATCACCTCTGCTTCCTCTGCACCCCTGCGCGAAACCTCCTATTCTCCACCTCCACCATACCTCTGCTCTCTCTGCACCTCTGCGCCCTCTGCGCGGAAACTCACATTCTAGAACTCAACAACACCTCTGCATTCCCTGCGAGAAACATGACTATTAACGCTACATCCCCGCGCAAAACGAACAAACTTTGCCGTTTCCATTCTTTGCCCTACCTTTACATTTTAGTGCAAAGCCGCATTATACTCGACAATCAAAAATTCCAGCTCACCATTGAGCGGCTCTGTCATCAGTTAATCGAAAACCACAGCGATTTTTCCAATACTTGTATCATAGGCGTGCAACCCCGCGGTGTATTTTTAGCCAAACGCATTCGCAAAACCCTTGAACAACTCCTGCCAGGTGTATCAGTCAACTTTGGATTATTAGATGCCACCTTCTACCGCGACGACTTCCGCCATCGCGAGAAACCACTTTTAGCGGAAGAGACCGACATAGAATTTGTTGTAGACGGCAAAGAAGTAGTTCTTGTGGATGATGTTTTTTACACAGGAAGAACTATTCGCTCCGCCCTCGATGCCTTGCTCGATTTCGGGCGACCGGCAAAAATTGAATTATTGGTTTTGATTGATAGACGATTAAGCAGACATGTTCCGATAACCCCGGATTATGTCGGCAAAACAATTGATGCTGTTACAAGCGAAAAAGTAAGAGTGGATTGGGGCGAAAATGGAAGTGGTGATTCCGTCTGGATAGAACCAGCTAAATAATAATATGAGCAACCTGAGTGTAAAACATCTGATAGCAATAAAAGATCTTCAACCGGAAGATGTTCAACTCATATTAAATACTGCAGATAATTTTAAAGAAGTATTAAATCGTCCGATAAAACGTGTTCCTACATTACGCGATATTACTATTGCAAATATATTTTTCGAAAATAGTACCCGCACCAGAATTTCCTTCGAACTCGCAGAAAAAAGATTGAGCGCAGATATTATTAATTTTTCTTCCTCAAGTTCCTCCGTAAAAAAAGGAGAAACTTTGATCGATACCGTAAATAATATCCTCGCCATGAAAGTGGATATGGTGGTAATGCGCCATCAAAGTCCGGGTGCACCTGTTTTGTTAAGCAAACACATTGATGCTACCATAATTAACGCCGGCGACGGAACACATGAACATCCTACGCAAGCACTATTGGATGCATACAGTATGATGGAAAAGCTAGGTGAAAAAACCGGCAAACGCTTAAGCGATCTAAAAGGGGTAAAGGTTGCAATTATCGGTGATATTTTGCACAGTAGGGTGGCTGGAAGCAATATTCACTGCCTCAAAATGTTGGGTGCTGAGGTTACATTGTGCGGTCCTCCTACCTTGATGCCCAAACATATCGCAAGCATGGGTGTAAATGTTTCGTACAATCTGAAAGAAACGTTGGAATGGTGTGATGTTGCAAATATTTTACGAATACAATTAGAGCGACAGGATATTAAATTTTTCCCAAGCTTAAGAGAATACAGTTTATATTATGGTATAAATAAGGAACTGCTGAACTCACTTAAAAAAGAGATCGTAATCATGCATCCCGGTCCTATAAATCGCGGTGTCGAAATAACCAGCGATGTTGCCGATAGTAAACAGAGTATTATTTTGCAACAAGTGGAAAATGGTGTTGCAATAAGAATGGCTGTGTTGTATTTACTTGCCGGAAGATTGGATTGACTTCAAATTAATTTTTATCGTGTAGTTTATATTCGTAATATTGGCAGCTGATATCCACATGCCTCCAAAGATCCATTTCCATACCCTCGATGCGCTTAGGTTTTTTGCATTTTTTAAAGTGTTCTTATTGCATATTCCCTATGAAGGAAATTTGAATATAATATCCTTTCTAAAATCTGGGGGTGGGATAGGAGTTACCTTCTTTTTTGTGCTGAGTGGATTTTTAATAACCTATATACTGAGTTATGAAAAATTACATGTAGGAAATATCAATATCAGGAAATTTTTTCTTCGAAGAAGTTTTCGAATTTGGCCTTTATTTTTTCTAGTCGTAGGACTTGTAGCAATTATTCCTTACGATATCAAACAAGCACTCGGCTTACATATGATAGGTAACGGATATGCCTTTGATTGGAGATATTCTTTCACCTTTACTGAAAATTATAAAATGTTATTGGAGGATAACAGACCGCAAACTAC
>JAYSYX010000152.1:0-11905 GCA_043727235.1 Bacteroidota bacterium | reverse complement strand
GCGCGCCATTGAGCATCATTTTTATTGGTGTGAGGGCAGGGGGAATAAAATAAATTGGCTACGCGGTCTAAAAAATAAGTGAGATATTGTTGCATTTTATTGTCATAAATATCCTCCATGATCACTAATTCTTCACACACTCTCACTGCTTCCTTTAAAATTACTTCAGGATCGTCGATATGATGTAAAACTGTTAGAATGATGCCTGTATGAAAACTGTTATCTCCAAAAGGAATATTTTTTCCGTCGTAAACAAGAGGTTTTACAGAAGGATGGTAATTGCCTTCATGAATATCGAGTGGGACTATATTAAAGCCTTTTTCTTTCAGCAGGTGCGCTGCTAATCCATTTCCGGAGCCAATATCCAAAATGGGTGAATTGTTTGGCAATATACTTACAAGAGGTTTTATCTTTTTTGCCACAAAGGGTCTTCCAACACTATTAAAATAGAGTTTTCTGAAAAATGGGACCTTATGAATGATGTATAATACCAATGCTGCAAGTGTAAAGAGGCAGCAAAGTTATCTTTTTTTGAAAATTAAAGAAGCAGAGTTTATACAGTAACGCAAACCCGTTGGTGTGGAAGGTGCATCATCAAATAAATGGCCTAAGTGAGCCTCACAACGCGCGCAATGAATTTCATTTCGAATGTAACCGATATCGTTGTCGGTATCAGAACCAATATTTTTTGCATTTATGGGCTGATAATAACTCGGCCAGCCGGTTCGGGAATCAAATTTATGTTGTGCATCAAATAAAGGCATCCCACAGCCAACACAATAATAGATGCCATCCTCATGATTATCATGAAATGGATTGTTGAATGGTCTCTCTGTTCCTGCCTCCCTTGCAACATAAAATTGTTGCTCCGTCATTATTTTCTTCCATTCCGCATCTGTCTTGGTGATCTTCACTCCATCCCATACATAATCCGGTGACTCCAATGTTATCATTATTTTCTGTTCAGTAGAATCTACGGATGATTTTGATTCTAAATTACCCGTATTACTCTGTCCGCAACTAAAAATTGCCGGTATCAATGCAAGTGTAAAAATCATTAAATGCTTTCTCATGATGTTGTAGGTGCTTGTTATTGACATATAAACGAGGTTTTTGTATATATGGATTTTAAAACAATTGCTTTATAAAAATAGTTTCCCTTATCAGTCAGAGGGCTGGTTGTATAGACTATAATGTCACCCCTCTGGGGTTGCATAGATCTTTGTTTTGGACTTAACTATAATAATTTCACCCCTCTGGGGTTTAAATTTATTAGTACTTAAAAGTTAAACCCATCGAGGTAAATTGATTATTTATTATTCAATACGAAGGAGTATCTGCCGGGTTGTCGACCCGATTGATGTTCTTTATTCCTTGTTCTTTACCTGCCTGGCGACTGCCGGCAGACAGGTTCGATATTAATTAATAATGTTCAATGCGAAGGAAAATCTAACGGGCTATCGATCCGATTAATGTTTTTTATTTTTTGATTGTTATTTATTATTAATCAGGGTTCAATGCGAAGACTTTATATAAGTCCTAGGAGACAAAATCCGGAATTTTATCGTTAACCCAACTGATTCTCAATTCTCAACAATAAATTCTTCCCGATAGTTTATTTGTCAATTGATTTTATTCGATTTGAATCATCTGTTATTCTCTCCCTTAGACCTGCACAGGTTTTCAAAACCTGTGAGGTCATCATTAAACTTCGGCTGTTTAATTATCAATTGTCAATTATCAATTCTCAATTAAACAAGTTCTTCTACCGGATACATCCTCTCCTGCATTTCCTTCACCTTTTCATCCACAATATATTCATCATAGGTCATAAGTTTATCAATTACTCCATTTGGTGTAATTTCGATAACTCTGTTTGCAACGGTTTGCATGAACTGATGATCGTGAGAGGTGAATAAAATAAATCCTTTAAAATCCTGCAGGGCATTATTGAATGCTGTGATACTTTCCATATCGAGGTGATTGGTAGGTTCATCAAGTATTAAAGTATTTCCTCCCAATAACATACTTCTGGAGATCATGCAACGTACTTTTTCTCCTCCGGAAAGCACTTTACAACTTTTTAATGATTCTTCACCACTGAATAACATACGACCTAAAAATCCTCTTACAAATGATTCGTCTTTATCTTTAGAATATTGACGCAACCAATCAATTAAATTAATATCACCGGTAAAAAATTCTGCATTATCGTTTGGTAAATAATTTGGTGTAATGGTAACTCCCCATTTAAATTCACCGAGGTCCGATTTTTTTTCTCCGGCAAGAATTTCGAAGAAATTTGTTTTTGCGAGTGGGTCGCGACTCACAATTGCAATTTTATCTCCGCGCTCTGCAATGAAGGAAATATTTTTAAACAACAATTTTCCGTTTGCAGTTTTTGATAAATTTGTAACCTGTAAAACCTGATCACCAACTTCTCTTTCCGGAGTAAAAAATATACCCGGATATTTACGCGTGGAAGGTCTTAGTTCTTCTATGTTTAATTTCTCCAATGCTTTTTTACGAGATGTTGCCTGTTTTGCTTTAGATGCATTTGCAGAGAATCGCGCAATAAAATCCTGAAGTTCTTTGCGTTTGTCCTCAGTCTTTTTATTCTTCTGCGACATTAATTGCAACATCAACTGCGACGATTGATACCAGAAGGAATAATTACCTGTAAAAATGCTTATCTTACCGTAATCAATATCTGCAACGTGTGTACAAACCGCATCTAAAAAGTGTCTGTCGTGGGAAACTACGATAACGGTATTTTCATAATCGGCAAGAAAATTTTCCAACCATTGAATGGTATCAATATCCAAATCGTTGGTAGGCTCATCCATCAACAAAATATCAGGGTTTCCAAAAAGTGCCTGTGCAATTAAAACACGCACCTTTTCTTTTCCGGAAAGATCCTTCATATACTCGTAGTGTTTATCTTCTGTAACTCCGAGATTACTCAATAATTCCGCTGCATCACTTTCTGCGGTCCAGCCATTCATTTCACCAAATTCTGCTTCCAGATCTCCAACACGCAAACCATCTGCTTCATTAAAATCGGGTTTTGCATATAAGGCATCCTTTTCCTGAATAATGGCCCATAATTTTTTATGTCCCATCATCACGGTATGAATTACCGAATGTTGGTCAAATTCGCTGTGATTTTGTTTCAAAACCGCCATACGTTCACCGGGAGTAATATCCACGATGCCGGTAGTAGGTTCTATCTCCCCCGAAATAATTTTTAAAAAAGTAGATTTACCGGCGCCATTTGCACCAATAATACCGTAACAATTCCCTTTGGTGAATTTGAGGTTTGCTTCTTCAAAAAGAATGCGTTTACCATATCGAAGCGAAACATTATTAACTGTGATCATTAAAAGTCAGATTTTGCGGGTGCAAAGGTACGGATAAAATAGGGGAATATGGCGTTTTATAGGAATTTTACGCTATAAAATTTAGATAATACGGCAAGTCTTGGTATATAGTAAAAAGGGAATTGTTTCTAAATTAAAATTTTTCTTCCGTTTCTGAAAGTTTTACCCGAATTGGAGCCATTTTATATGCCATCCCTACGGGACTAACGTAACTCTGCTTTACTTTTTGCTACCGATATTTCGTCCCTATGGGACTGATTTTGGCCTACGGAATTAATTAAATTGCCATCTGCCGTAGCGTGTAAAATGTTGAGAATTAATTTAACAATATACAAGTGCCGTAGGCATGGCATATCGGTAGCATAAAAAAAAATGATACACCCAAGTGCCGTAGGCACGACATATTAAAATCTTCAATGAGGACAAAAATGTTAAGGTCGGAGAATGATAGTTCGTGAAGTCAACTAAACCAAAGCCATACAAATTAAAGGTAAGAGGTGAAAAAACACCATTAAAAAAGATGGTTATTGACGTCAATCTATTTGTCATCCAACAACAACCGTATGTCGCCAATCAGCTTTTTTACCTCTACAGAGTCCGTTCCGTCATAATAACCCCGAATTCTGCCTTCCTGGTCAACTAAAGCGAAATTTTCGGTGTGCACGAAGTCGTTTGGACCATTATCGCCTTCCGTGGCGTCTACTAAATAACTATATCTGGCAAGATCGTAAAGCTGCTTTTTATCTCCGGTCACAAAATGCCATTTTTCTGAACTTATATTGCGGTTTTTGGCATATCGTGCTAGTACTTCCGGTGTATCGTGTTGAGGATCAACGGTATGTGAAATAATTAAAACTTCCGGTTCGTCTTTATAAGTTTTGTAAACCCGGATCATCTCCTCTGTCATAATTGGGCATATTCCAAGGCAGGTTGTAAAGAAAAAGTCGGCAACATAGATCTTATTTTTATACTGATTTTGCGTAATTACCTCATTGTTTTGATCAATCAATTTAAAGTCAGAAACGTAATGGGGTTCTCCATTTTCGGCATTCGGGCCATAATACGGCAATACAGGTTCCTTGTGCAGGTCTACAGTATATTTGTAGGTAATTATTATGGCAAAAAGCACGATCACAGCAACGGTAATTGCAGCGATCTGAAAATTAGTAAATCTTTTCATGCTGTAAAATTAGGATGCGACGGTTGTAAAAATTAGAATTTAAAAATATTTCACAAATATGACAAAGGAATGGAAATTGATCAATAACGCTGCAATAGACAACTTCTACCTGAGAAGTGCAATCTGTATGGTTGTAGATGTGACCTATTAATAATTACTTCCTTTGATATGTCAATGATTTTGTATATTTGCTTACTAATGATAAAGTTGAAAACTAGTATTATGAACGGATTAGGGCTTATAATTTTAGCCTCTTTATTCCAATCGTATGCTTGTTCAGGCCTTTGTAGTGTTAATCTTACCGGTTGCGGTGAAGAGAAACAACAATTATCTGATTGCTGCTCCCGCCCAGCTTCTACAACAGACAACCAAGAAGAACCTGAACCGGATTGTCAGGAAGAGCATTTTGCTTTTTTACAAACTTTAGCTCAATTTCATTCGTTTAGCACTTTTGAGATCACTCAAATAGTTTCAGTTCTGGATAATGGCTTTTCAACAAGTGTTGGTCTGCCGATGTTTACCAATTATTCTACTATACAGGTTTTTACCGGATTTGTTCCACCACCTCCTAAGGATGGCATTCCAGTGTTAATTCAAAGTTTCCTTATTTAATTATTCTTTCCCGTACATCACTCTGCAGGTATTTCTTGCCAGAGTTCTCCTATTTTATGGTCCAAAATAAGGTATTTAATAATTCAAAAAATAAATCAAATGAAATTAATTCTAACAATGGCGATCATTATTACCGGTATTTTCTCGAGTGCGAAAGCGCAGACAGCTATGCAAATAAGCGGCGAAGATTGTTATGGAGAACCAGTGGATATGTTCGCTGATCTGGATGCAGGAAAGGCCATTATATTACATTTTTATATGCCTGATTGTGGTGCGTGTCCACCCCCCGCGGATAAGATGCAGGAAATGGCTACTAATATTATGATTGACTATCCCGATATGGTAAAGGGTTATGCTTTCCCATTTCAAGATGTAACAACTTGTGAATATTCTGTTTCCTGGGTAGAAGATAATCACTTGCCTTTTTTTGCACCTATGGATAGCGGAGAATATCCCCTTGCATATTACGGTGGTTTCGGAATGCCAACGGTTGTTTTATTAGGTGGTGCTGATCATAGAGTTATGTTCACCACACTAAGTTTTATTACCAGCGATACTACAGAGATGCGGGATTCAATACTAAACCTGTTTGGAGCGCCTACAAACATTCTGAATAACAATTCCTTCATTTCAAATTTTAATATATATCCCAACCCTGCAAACGAAACAATATCTATTAATGCCGATTTATTAGTGACTTCGGATCTAGAAATTCGTGTTCTGGATATTACAGGTAAATTGCTAATTGAAGTTGCGGAAGAAAAAAATGTTACAGGTAACTATTCAAAACAGTTAAGTACTTCTTCATTACCCGAGGGTATTTATTTCATTAAATTAATTACAAATGGGAAATCATTGATGAAAAAGGTAACAATTATTCATTGATGTAAATTTTTAAATAAATGTCAATTAATTAGTTGAAAGAATGAAGAGGAATTTATTATTAATATTATTATCAGGAGTTTTTTTTGTAGCAAAAACACAAAATCCGTTGTCAATCCCTCCTGTACTTACCGGGACTAATTTTGATCTCACTGTTCAAAATGGAACAACACAATTTTTTCCCGGAATTAATACACCTACTTACGGTATTAATGGAAATATACTCGGACCTACTTTAGTTGTAAATAAATGGGATTGGGTTACCATGAATGTAACAAATAATTTAACTGGAACAGGAAATTCAACCACTATGCATTGGCATGGATTACATGTTCCGGCACACGCTGATGGAGGTCCTCATCAAATAATCGCCCAGGGCACAACATGGAGTCCGGAATTTCAAATATTAAATAACGCTTCCACATTTTGGTATCATCCGCATGGAGAAGGTAAAACTGATCTTCAGGTATCTAGAGGATTAGCCGGGTTTATTATCGTTAAGGATAGTGCCGAAGCGGGACTTGGACTTCCGCGCACATATGGTGTTGATGATTTTCCTTTGGTTGTGCAATCCAAAGCTTTTGATGTATTGTATCAAGTTGCAATTTCAACGGAAGAAGACACATTAATTTGTGTAAATGGAACTGTTGATCCATATTTGGATGCACCGGCACAGATAATTCGTTTGCGGATGTTGAACGGATCGTCTATGCGCGTGTATAATTTTGGATTTTCAGGCGATCAGCAATTTAATATAATAGGGACAGATGGAGGTCTTTTAAATAATTCGATTCCGATTAATAGAGTTTTATTAGCTCCGGGGGAGAGGGCTGAAATTTTGATAGATCTGCAGGGGATGGAGGGACAAACAATTTATTTAAAAAGTTTTAGTTCAGAAATTCCAAATGGTATTTATGGAGCAGAAACAGTAATAGGTATGATGGGTGGAGAAATACCATATTATGATCTAAATCCATTGAACGGTGCTGATTTTGAAGTATTGCAAATAAATGTAGTGGCACAAGTAGCAGACCCTTTAACAACTATGCCGGATGAATTAGTAACAAATGTTCCATTCACTGCCTTTGACAATTCGAGAACCTTTAATTTACAACCGGATATGATGATGGATCCTGAAGGTCAGGTAATGGGGCCATTTAATATTAATGGTGAACATTTTGATTTTATGACAATAAATGAAACGGTTTACCTAAATGATACAGAATTATGGCGTATTGAAAATAATACCGGAATTGCACATCCTTTTCATATTCACGACATTCAATTTAATATCGATAATATTAATGGAGGTCCGGTTCCGGATCACTTACAAGGTTTTAAAGACGTTGTTCTTGTAATGCCAATGCAATATGTTGAAGTAATTACAAAGTTTGAAGACTTTGCAGATGATGAGGTGCCATATATGTATCATTGTCATATGTTACATCACGAAGATGATGGGATGATGGGCAGTTTTTTGGTAATTGATACAACACAAACAATACTGCAGGAAATTAATTTACTTGATATTACCATATTCCCGAATCCGGTAATAAATACTTTGTTTATTAAAAATGATTCAAATAGTGAAATTACAGATATACAGATAGTAAATTCGGCAGGTCAGATAATTTTACAGTCTGATGGAAAATTTGCACCTGAAAAAGGTTTATCTGTTAATGAATTGTCGAAAGGAATGTATTTTATTCAAATATTTACAAAAAATAGCATAGTTCAACAAAAGTTTATAAAAGATTAAGGTATGAACACTTATTATTTAATAATTAAAAGTTTATGAAAGTTATTTTAATACTATTTGCTTTGTTTATTTTATATTCCTGTCAGGCGAAAAATGAATCACAGGGAACCATGGATACATTCAAAGTTTGGGGGAATTGTGGTATGTGTGAAAAAACTATTGAGGAAAGTTTGGCGTTGGAAGGTGTTTATATGGCAGAATGGGATAAAATTACAAAAATGATGTTGGTAAATTATGATAGTTTAAAATATACTAATCTGAAAATTCAGGAGATCATTGCAAAAACAGGATATGATACTGAATTGGTAACCGGTGATAATGAAGCCTATGCAGCACGTCCTGATTGCTGCTTGTATGAAAGAAAACAATTTTAATTCTTTAATCTAAATAAAATCGAATGAAATCAATTTACTATTTAACTTTTTCTTGTATTTTGGGACTTAGTTCCATAAATATAAATGCGCAATGTCCTGTCGGGCAGATGGAAGTTGTTATTGAGGTTGAAACCGATTCCTATGGTTATGAGGGATATTGGCAATTAGTTCCGTCTGGAAATAATTGTGACGTTGGTACTATTTGGGAGGGTGGAAATGATCTGCAAGTTGGCTGCAATGGAGCGGGTGACCAGGATGCAACAGCCGGATTCGGTTATGGTGATAATATTACAATTACGGAGTTAATTGGTTGTCTTGATATAGGGTTTTATGATATCATATTTATTGACGATTGGGGAGATGGCGGTTTTGATTTTAATGTATCCTTGGATACATACGAAATATATCATTTTGTTGGCTCAGGTGAAGGAAATACCTTTACTTTTGAAGTAACTCCTCCTTTAGATTTTGATGCAAGTATTACTGCAATTACCAATAATCCCTATAATAATCCGGGAGAAATAAATATTGCGGGTGTAATTTCAAATTATAGCGCGAATACAATTAATACTTTAGAAGTTATTTATACAATTGATGGGGGAACTGAAATTATTTCCACACTTACCGGTTTAAATATTGAACCTTTTGATGATGCAGATTTTGTACATCCTCTTCCCTGGAATATTTTAACCCTGGGAACATACGATGTAAAATTAATGTCGGGAAAAATAAATGATAACGATGATTTAAATTCGGCAAATGACTTTACCAATAAAGATATTATTATCGGAGATCCTACTCCGAATATTATTGCAGATTATTTGACCTTTGTTGAAGAATATGAAGTTATAGGAAATTCAGAAGATGAAATAGAAAATCCAACTGATCTTGATTTCCATCCGATATTAACAGAATATCAGGTTTGGATAACAAATAAAGGAACAGAGGGTTCAGGTGGTTCCACAGTTACTTTTTGGAACGCAGGTCAGGCCGGACAGTCCTCTGAATGGAAACAGGACGGAAACGCCTGGCATTTTATGAGTCTTCCAACAGGCATTGCATTCAGTGAAAATACAAATTTTGCAACTTCACCCGGAGTAAAAGATGCCAATCACAGTGGAGGTACATTTACAGGACCTACTCTTTGGAGCAGTGATATGGATATTTATGCTGAACCTTCCGGTGGTAATGGAAGTCATCTTGATATGTTGCATCAGAGTCCTTTTTCCATGGGAATTGCAGCATGGCGCGATAATGCATTTTTTGTTTTCTGTGATTATCATGGATATGTACATATGTATGACTTTCAGCAAGATCACGGACCAGGGAATGATGATCATGCCGATGGAAAGGTTTGGGAATACCTGGATTTTGATATTGAAATGATAAGTGATGATCTGCCTTCACATCTTGTGTTTGATAAAGCGTCGAATTATTTGTATACTATTGATGCTGGAAATGGAAGAATAATAAGAATGGATCCGGAGTCAGGTGAGGTTACAGGTACTTTTCCGCATGCTAATGAACCATTAGCTGAAGCAAATGAAATAGAAAATACTGATTGGGTTGAAATAGTCTCGGAAGGTTTAATTGAACCAGTAGGAATTGATGTTATTGATGATTATATGCTTGTTAGTGATCACGCAACAGGAGAAATAATTTTTTATGATATTACCTCAGTTCCCGCAATTGAACTTAAAAGATTGCAAACTGAAAGAACAGGATTGATGGGAATTAAAATTGGACCTGATGGTATGATATGGTTTGTAGACCAGGGAGAGGATGAATTAGTGAGGATAAATATCACCAATACAGTTGGCGTTCATGATCACGTGTTGCAAAATAATGTTGTAGTGTATCCGAACCCATCAAATGGAATATTTATTTTAAATGTAAATGCTCTATACCAAAATATAGAAATGAAGTTTACAATTTTAAATAATCTTGGAGAAATTATTTATGATCATGTCGCGACAGGTGGAAATCAACAACAAATTGATATTTCAGATTATGCTGCCGGAACCTATACTCTGAAAATTATTTCTGAAAATGGATTCGCCACTAAAAAATTGGTAATAGTGAAATAAAAAAAGTTGTAGGCCATATGACCATTTATATTAAAAATATGGTGTGCGACCGTTGCGTGCGCACTGTGAAAAAGATATTTGAAAGCAATGGAATTCCGGTTTCTAAAATTGCCTTAGGTGAAGTGGAGATCATAGATAAAATTTCCGATATTCAACTGACAACTATTAAGTCAGTTTTGATTACTGAAGGATTTGAAATTCTTGATGACAAGAATGCAAAAATAATTGAGCGTATAAAAAATATTGTTATCGACCAAATTCATCATGGAAAACATGTAGATAATAAGATGAACTTCTCTCAATTATTGGAAAATGCCTTATTAAAAGAGTATTCTTTTTTAAGTAATTTATTTTCCGTTACAGAGGGTATTACTATAGAAAAATATATTATTCTTCAAAAAACAGAGAGGGTAAAAGAATTATTGGTTTATGGAGAAAAATCGCTGAGTGAAATTGCATTTGAAATGGGTTATAGCAGTGTTGCGCATTTGAGCAGTCAGTTTAAAAAGACCACGGGGCTTACTCCGAGTAATTTCCGTGCACTTACAACACATAAAAGAAAAGGACTGGATGATATCAGATTGGAAATTATATAAATCAAATCAAAAATTGTGTAACAGTTGCCATAAAACAACAGGCGACCTTTGTGTTATAAAAACAAATAATTATGACACATTCTTATAAAGTCTCCAACATGACCTGCGGTGGTTGCATAACCAATGTTAAAAGCAGATTATTGATCCACCCGGATATATTATCGGCAGAGGTGAATTTACCTGATAACGCTGTAATCACAATGCAAAAACATATTTCTCTAAAAGAATTACAGGAAGTTATTGGCACCGAATCGAAATATAGAATTTCGAGTGACGGCTCAGATTCATCACATACAGCAATGCCCCAGACCAGTGTTTCAACTTGGTTTAAAACATATAAACCATTATTGTTGATCTTTCTCTTCATTGCCGGTATCGCTACAATATCTGCAACAAAATCAGGAAGCTTTGATAGTATGATCTGGATGCAATATTTTATGGCAGGATTTTTTATTACCTTTTCATTTTTTAAATTTCTCGACCTGAAAGGCTTCGCCGAAAGTTATTCCATGTATGATATCTTGGCGAAAAAAATGCCCGCATATGGATTTATTTACCCGTTCATTGAATTAGTGTTGGGAATCGCATATTTGACTGAATTTAATATGCAAGTGACAAATATTGCTACCATAATTGTAATGGGATTCAGTAGTATTGGTGTCATTCAGAGTGTAAGAAATAAAAGAAGAATTCAATGTGCATGTTTAGGTGCTGTATTTAAATTGCCAATGAGCACTGTCACTATTATTGAGGATCTCTTGATGGTGGTTATGGCTTTATTTATGCTAATATTATAAGTTGATGAAAATTAAAATGATGATATTATTATATTTTGTTGTTGTGAAAGCTAACTCTCAAATTATTTTATCAGAGCAACAAATTATTGATTCCGTATTGGAAAAAAATTATCAATTAAATTCAGCATTGTTAAAAGTTCAATCACAACAAAACCTTCAGGGGAATTCGTGGAATATCCCTGATCCAGAAGTGTTTGTTGACCGCACACCTTTTGAGCCATTGACTCTCAATGTGGAG
>JAYSYX010000151.1:0-11920 GCA_043727235.1 Bacteroidota bacterium | reverse complement strand
CCGGAAATGGAAATTACCTGCGGAAGATCCAAAATTGGAAACCTCTGCCTATTTTGCCTCCGTTAACTGGAACAAACAACATGTATTTCTGGATTATTCGATTCCAAACGACCTTCAGGAAATTTATAACCTGATTGCTGAAGCAGATGTAGTAATCTGTAATTGGAAAATGACAGATGCCGTTAAATACAAACTTGATCACGCTACTATAAAAAAAATAAACCCCGGTATAATTTATGCGAATATTTCCGGTTTTGGTGAAAATGATCCGAGAGTTGCATATGATATTGTTTTACAAGCGGAAACAGGTTGGATGTTTATGAATGGAACTGTCGGATCTCAAGCGCAAAAAATTCCGATTGCAATTATAGATCTTTTTGCGGCGCATCAATTAAAGGAGGGGATTTTAGTTGCTTATATCCAAAAATTAAAAACCGGTAAAGGTTCATTTGTTAACGTTTCATTATATGATGCAGCAATTGCATCGCTTGCAAATCAGGCGGCAAATTATTTAAATACAGGTATTATTCCTCAACGCGCCGGTTCGTTGCATCCTAATATCGCCCCCTATGGAGAAATAATAAATACTGCAGATGGAAAAGAATTTGTGTTGGCTATTGGAACGGATAAACAATTTAATGTTTTGTGTACATTAATTGGTTTTGAGGATCTAATTAATGATGATAGATTTAATTCCAATTCTGCAAGAGTAATTAACAGGACTATTTTATTTGAATTAATATGGAATAAATTTCTCCTTTTCAACAGCATTGAGCTGATGGAAAAATGTATATCTGCAAATATTCCTATTGGAATGATCAGAAATATGCAAGAAGTATTTGAAAATCCAACCACCTCTGATCTTATACTTTCAGATGAGAATGGTAAGCGTGTTCGCACGGTAATTTTTAAGATATCCGCCGATTTGTGATCACATCCCAAACAAACCCGACAATCCTCCGCCCATTGCAGCAGATCTCGCTTCTGCCTCTGATACGCTCTGTGCCTTCTCCATAGCTCTTTCGATGGCGATCAGCAACAGATCCTCCAAATGTTCCTTGTCGCCACTTTGCATCAATTCGTCGGAGATGGAGATATGTTTAACTCTTTTTGTGCCGGTAACTGTTACCAAAACCTTGTATTTTCCGTCACCGGACTCACCCTCCACAGAAATTAAATCAAGTCTGGCTTGTATCTCATCCATTCTCTTTTTCATTTCCATAGCTTTCTTCATGTCGAACATAACTTGCTTATTTTTTACACAAAGATAGGGGGAATGATTAACTTTGCGCCAAATTTATTATATGAGTAAACGCAGCGCAAAAAGACGGATCCAATATGAAATTGGAGATGCAATTGAAGAATTGGTTGTTCATGGCGGAACAACAGACAAAAATTTCGATCAGAAAGCGGAACAAATTTTTGCTTTACACGATCAGGCTATTTCCCGTATTAACAAGGCTAAAAAAGTAGAAGGTCGCGGTGCAATAAAAGCACATTTCAAACAATTATTTGCCGAATTCAAAGATGGAGTTAATAAAGTATTAAATTCAAAATAACAGATCGGGATGTCAAAAAAAACGAATAGGAAATCAGAAGTACATATTAAAACGCTTACCCCATTTTTACCGGAGCATTTATTTGTTGCATTAACTCCTGACAGAGGACGGGCGGTTTTCACTTCTAAAAAAATTAAAAAAGGTACTGTTATCGAAATAGCACCAATGATCGTTTTTAGCGAAAAGGACAGAAATGCGATCAACGATACTTTTATTTACGAATATTATTTCGAATGGGGTAAGAGTGGCAGAAAAGGAGCATTGGCTTTGGGATTTGGATCATTATATAATCACTCCTATACGCCAAATGCCAAATACAATCCTGATTTCGATCTCAATATTCTGGAATTTGAAGCAGTAAAAGATATTTTACCCGGAGATGAAATAACCGTGAACTATAATCTGGATCCGGATGATGATACTCCTGTTTGGTGGGAGCGCGATAAAATAAAAAACAAAAAACAACACAGTTAATATGTTTTTTAAAAGGTGCATCCTTATGGTTGTTCTTTGTTTATCTTTCAATCTGGTTTTTGCACAATTAAATCCATGGTGGATAGATGAACCAAAGGTTGATTCTGCCGAAATAAAGGCATTGGCTATTTCTGATAGTGTGGTTAATTATGCAAAAACATTTATGGGTGTACCTTATGTATGGGGAGGGAATGATCCTGATTCCGGATTCGACTGTTCCGGTTTTATTTGTTATGTTTTTAAAAATTTCGGAATCAATTTGCCGCGTACTTCCGGACAACAATTTGATGCGGGTTATCCTGTACCATATAATGAGGCCAGAGTTGGAGATCTTATTATGTTCACAGGAACGGAAACCGAGGGAGGAGCGCCTGCACATGTCGGTATTGTAATATCCTACAATGATAAAACCGGGTTCTCCTTCATACACACTTCTTCACCGGAAACCGGCGGTGTTCGAATAAGCAATGAAACACAGGAAAAATATTACTACAAACGATTTTTAGAAATTAGGCGGGTAATTAATTTTGACTAAATAATATATTCTGCTTATTTTGGTCTGGTAAAATTTTGAATATGAGCGATTATCTGCAAACCGGTATAGGTACTATAAAGGAACTTTTTACTTTTCTTTCTGACAGATCGAAATCGAAGGATATAATTAAAAATAATATCCTCCGTGAATTGCGCGATAATTTAAAATTGCTCGAACACCGCGATAAAGAAGGTGTCAATATTAAAGCAATCATTGATGGTCTTCAATTAACAGCAATCGCGGAGGCCTATAAACAAAATTACAATTTCGATAAATTATTGGATCACAATAAAAAATTGGAAAAACATTTTATTCTGAATAAACGACAGGAAAAATATATTGGATGGAATGCCGATAAGTTTATTTATAGCCTGGAAGGCAAAATAAAAGACCTTAAGAACTTACCGGTTCTTTATGCAGACATCATGAAAGCACCGGTTAACCTTTTGCTACGCTTCGATAATCTCTACTATCAGTCCGTTTTGTTTGTTCTCTTCATCAGGAATAAGAAGTGAAAATATTTTAATAGGGCTCCGGATGCCTGTTACCAAGCACTTTGGCCTGTTAAACAATCTTTTTTTTATGCTGCTGTAACTTTTTGCTTTGCCCATTCGCCTTGTGCAGGTAAATCAATTAATTCAACACAAAAACAGCATTATGAAAAAAGTATTATTTGTTCTAATCGCAATGGGTGCGACACTTGCATCCTTCGCACAAGCAACACAGATCGATCAATTCTTTCAAAAATATGAAGGAAAACCCGGATTCACTTCCGTAAATGTATCTGAAAAATTATTTTCCCTTGTTGCCTCTGCTGCATCAGATGATGTGGAATTACAAGCAGTAGTTGATGGCTTAAAGGGGATCAAGGTATTAGTATTTGAAAATGAAGAAGGAAATACAAAATCCGGTGAATACTTTCGCGAAATTTCCTCCACTTTATCACTGAATAGCTACGAGGAATTAATGACCGTTAATTCGGAACTGGATAAGGTACGGATTTTAGGAAAAATGGAATCAGAGAAAGTAATTAATGAATTATTAATTCTTTGTGATGCTGATGGCGAATTTGTTTTGGTGAGTTTATTCGGTACGATTGACGTGGAAAAAATATCCAAACTTTCTAAATTATCAGATATTAATATAGAAGGACTGGATGAGTTGGATAATCTGGAAGATAAATAATATTAACTATAGTTAAATAAAAAAAGATATGAAAAAGCTACTACTTGTTTTACCAGTTTTTTTGCTGATTACATTTTCCGGCAATACCTATGCCTCCACTGAACCGAAATTGGAAGATAACGCCACAAAACTTAATTTATGGATACCGGGATTTTTGGTGAAGATGGCTGCTGAAATAGCGGAGGATCATGTGGAGGGTGAAGAAGCAGCGGCTATTGATCTGATGCGCAAATTTGGATCGATCACAATATCCATTCGAGAAGGAGAGTATTATAGCGATAAGTTCGATAAAAAGATGACTCGCAAACTAAGCAGAATGGACAAACGCAATTTTGAAGAATTGGTAAGTGTAAAAAGTGAAGATGCAAATGTTAATCTGAGTATCCGCGAAAATAAACGAGGTAAAATAAAACGCTTAGTTGTATTAGTTGACGAGCCCGGTGAAACATTTGTATATGTAAAAATGCATTGCAGACTATCAGTGGATGATATAACCAAACTCACAAACCAATTCGCTTCAAATTAAATTCTAATACTATTCATAGACCGAAGCAACATGCTTCCCAAACCGCAGTCAGGAGTGTCTGCGGTTTTTTTGTTATACATAAGAGTATTACCTCAGTGTCACCTCACACAAATAAAAATCAATTTTACCTTGGAGATTTTCGTCCCAATTCCGCCAGAGTCCCACGTGGAAGTTACTTTAAAATGTAATAATATATTTTCTGAGTAGACTCTGGTGGGGCAGTCGAATCCCCTCAAAACGAATACGCCCCCACATAGTCTACTCACGCCTATAAAAATCAATTATACCCGTGAGGGACTTTGTGGTTTCGGAGGATGGATTTTCAACTTAAATGTGTCCACACAGTGTCAGCTCACGCAAATAAAAAATAATAATACCCGTTAAGGGACCTGAGGATTTAAAGGTCAGAATCTCAATTTAAAAGTTTTCTCCACATTATCACTTCATACAGGTAAAAAGTATTATAATCCCAAGAATCAAAGCTTGTCCTTCAGTCTTTTATCAATCTCATAATCCAGCCAATAAGGTTTTAAATTAAGAGATTCAACTTCTACTTTTTTTATTAAAATATTAATATCCATGTATTTTTTATGTAATGAATTGGAAGATCCTTGATACATAATTATTTTGTCCTGATAAACATATCCGAATGAAGTGTAAACATCGCCACATTCTATCGGGTAATAAACTTGTGTTATAATTGTTGTATCATTATTATATCTATATTGCCCAATAAATCCATTTTCATACTTGTTTATTTGAATTTCAGATGGTGAATTTTCAAAAGTTGTGCTTTTAAAAAACGACCCATTTTGAAAAAAAACATAATAATAATAGAAAGTATCTAAATACACTGGGCCATACCATCTGTCATATGCTTCTACGAGATAAATAGCATTTGTATCAATGGCCGGGTTTATTGGTGATATAAATGGATGTTTGGATGTGAAAAATGGATCTCTCTTAGGGATTCCTAAATTATTAATATCTCTCACATATGGCTTAAAGGGATAAACACAACAGGAGGAAATCCCAATAATAATTATTACAAATATAAATTTCAACATAGGTTTATAATTAATAGAATAATTTATATCATCGTTAATTCCATTTTTTTAGAGATAGGAGTATCGGGAATCGGGAATCGGGACACGGGACACGGGAATCGGGATATCGGACAGCTTTGTCTTAATTTGAAAATTTTTATTGTTAACTAAAAGTTTGTACCAGTATTTAAAATTTTCAATCGAAATGTAAGCTCCTTTTTTTCCTTAACCTCACCTTCCTTCCTTTCTCAGCATCCGAAGCTTTAGCGAATGATGCTCCTTAGAACCTTCCCCTTCAATTCTTCGAATCTTCTCCCTTCGAATCTTCTTAAATCTTACTCAATCCTCATCCATCCCAACACCCTTCTATTCATCACCTTCCATCTACCATTAATAAAAACTAATTTTAATTCTTCTCTACTGGGAGCATCTGGGCCGGCATTTTGTTGAATGATCTCAATTTTATTATCCCACACTTTGGAAATAATTGCAATATGTCCATATTTGTTTCCAAGGTGACCATCAAAAACCAAAATATCATCCACTTCAGGTTTTTTTAAGCTGGGATTTAAGTATTGAACAAGGTCGCGGTTTTCATTATAAGATGCATCGGGCAAATTTTGATCGAAAATATCTTTTGCATTACCTCCTGGTGTTGGCATTACATGATTAAAATGTTCGTAATAATATCTTTTTACAAATTCAACACACTGCCATTGCAAACCTATATTATATCCATCTTTTGAAATATTTCTGGAAGTTACATTGGAGGTTTCTCCGTTGTAATAAACTACAACATGATTTAACGAATCTATTGGAGTTCCGATCTCATATTTTATATTGTCGGAAAAAACAAAATTTAAAGCCTGCAATATAAATAATGCTATTGCAAGGCATAATACAACTATAATTGTATATACAATATTTAGATTTCTAGTTACAGGGTGTTTATTCGTAATCATTGTGCATTCATCTAACGAATCTACTTAATATAATGGTATAGATGAAATTAATACCAATATATAATAAAAAAGGCCACCTTTCTAAGGCAGCCTTTTAGCAAATATCATTAATTTGTCAGAATTTAAAGGTAATACCGATGGTCCCTATTATCATATCAGTTTCAGACTCTTTGGGATACGCAGATATGGAAATATCGTCTTCATCAACTTCTTCCTCACTAGTTGGAACAGTATTAAAAACAACTTCCCATTCATCAATATCATCTTCTACAAAGTAGGATGCATTTCCACCCAAAGAATAGGCAACTCTCAGATCAATTAACATATTTTCACTTAACTCTATCATCAAACCGGCAGCACCGCCATAACTAAAGGTCCAGTCGGAATTTTGTTTGGAACTGGTAATTAGCGGATTATCTTCTTCACTCAAATAATATTCTTCCGATTCGTCGTAAATAGAGGTTTGGGTAGAGAAATTGTTAAATCCAATTATTCCATCAACATAAGGTTTAAAAAATTTGGTAGGCGATTGAATACGCAAATTCAAATGACCCGTTGAAATTGTATTTGAAGTTTCGATACGCATAGGGAATAATAGCTGATCAATAACTACTCCATCAACCACAATGTCGGCTGTAAGTGTTTTGTCCTCTGTTTTAAATCCATTATTCATAAATGCAAGGTCGAAGCCAACCAGTATGGGAATTTTAATAGAGGGTTGGAAAAACAGGTTAAATCCTCCTCCCACGGCAACTTCATCGTTGTAGGTTTTAAAATCATTTATAGGAATTCCCAGATCGAAATTCAAACCAAAAAAAACGGCGGAACTCTTAGTGGGGTGTGTGGTTTGCCCAAAAATGGGATATAATGTGCATACAAAAACAACGGAGAGTGCAAGTTTTTTCATAATTGTAAAATTAAGAAATATATGAATTTGTTATAACCACTTTTTTTTCTTGTAAATGATGAATTGTATGATCGTGATAAGGATCATAATAGCCCATATACCCGCATAACCATACCGCCATGTGAGTTCCGGGAAATTTTTAAAGTTCATGCCATAAACACCTACAACAAAAGTTAATGGAATAAAAATGGTGGAAATCAAGGTGAGCACCTTAATGATCTCATTCATATGGCTGTTCATATTGGCCATGTTAGTTTGCACAAGGTCAGCCAGATACTCGCGATCTGTATCTATTTGGTTTACAACCTGATTAATATGATCTTGCAGGTCTCGCAAAAAATGTTTTGAATCGGGTTCAATCAATATTATATCCTCCTTCATCAATTTAAAAACTACTTCCCGTAAAGGTGCTATACTTCGTCGTAAATAAATAAAATCTTTGCTAATATGGTGAATTTCCGCTAAATGATTTTTATTTTTTTTAATAAAAATATTGTTCTCGATCTTATCCAGTTCTGCCGAATAATGATCAAGTACAATAAAATAACTATCAACTATCGCATCAATTAATACATACATTAAATAATCTGACCCCTTCTTGCGCACCCTTCCTTTTCCAGTGCGTATTCTGTCGCGTAATATTTCAAAATAATCACCTTCATCCTCCTGAAAGGATAATACAAAGCCTGCACCGAGAACTAAACTTATCTGATCGCGTTGTAGTTGATCGTTTTCAAAATAAAATTCATTTAAAGTTACGTAAATGATATCATCCTCCGTGTATTCATCAACTTTGGGCAATTGAAATACATTCAGAATATCTTCCTGAATAAGATTATGGAGTTTAAAATATGAACCTATTTCACCAATAAACTTTTCATTATGTAATCCATTAACATTTATCCAGGAAATAAAATTTTTAGGAGTAACAGTTAAATAGTTTCCTTCTGAAGTAAAATTTTCTTCCGTAAATTCCTGTTCATTATAATTAATAACGCTTACACTTATTTCGGTACTGCGTTTATTGCCTGTATAAACTGGAGTGCCGGGAGGCAATCCCGTTTTACGGCGATGAATGTTTTTATTCAAATGACCGGAAACCGGTTTTTTTTTATTGGTTTCTTTCATGTGTGACCAGTTTTTTATAGGAATTTCCGAAACTCTTCCATTTCATTTTTATTACACCGTATACTGCTTCTTTAAATATACCACTGCTCATTTTTGAAATTCCTTTTTCGCGGTCCTTAAAGGTTATTGGGATTTCCATTAAAGTAAATCCACATTTCCAGGCAGCAAATTTCAATTCAATTTGGAAAGCGTAACCAATAAATTTGATCTTATCCAGATCAATTGTTTCCAACACCTTTCTTTTATAACAAACAAATCCTGCAGTGGTATCCTTAACAGGCATTCCTGTTATCATTCTAACATAAAGCGAGGCACCTTTGGATAAAAGGATTCTGTTTAATGGCCAATCTTCTACATTGCCATGTTTTACATATCTGGATCCAATTACAACATCGGCACCATTTTCACAACTTTCCAGAAGTCTTGGAAGGTCAGAAGGTTTATGCGAAAAATCGGCATCCATTTCTACAATATATTCATAATTGTTTTGCAAAGCCCATTTAAATCCGGCGATATATGCGGTACCTAATCCTAGTTTACCGGGTCTTGTTTGTAAAAATAATCTGTGAGGATAATTCACTATCAATCCTTCCACATCCTTTGCGGTGCCATCAGGCGAATTATCATCTATGATCAATACATGCAGGTTTTCCGGCAACGATAATACTGCATGTATCATTTCGACAATATTTGCCTGTTCATTATAAGTAGGTATTACAATAAGAGAATTAGGCAACTTTAATTTGTTTTTGGATTTTTAATTTTGAATTCTATCATTTTTAATTTTAACTTAGTATGTAAAGAGAAATCACTTTTGTAGATCCAATCAAAATATTGTGGTTCCCTTTTATACACATCAGCACAGGACTGTCCGTTATATTTACCAAAATTAAAATATTCAATGCCATCTTTAAGGATCATTCTTCTTCCGAAATCAACAAAGTCACCATCTTTAGTAAATTCATGTAACGACTGCACATCATTTTTTAATTGATCCTTATACATTATTAATTGACCAACCAATACTTCATAAGTTGCTTTAACATCAGCTTCTGCACTATGGGCATCAATTAATTCCTTGTTGCAGAAAAACTTATATGCTGCTTCGAGGGTCCTTTTTTCCATTAAAGTAAAAATACGCATCACATCTATATAACGACGATTTTCATCGAAACCTGTATCTGCTCTTAAAAATTCTTCCGCGAGCATGGGAATATCAAATTTATTGGAGTTATATCCTGCCAGATCACAATTATTAAGAAAGTCGCGCAATTCAATTGCCACCTCTTTAAATTTTGGCGCATCCTTAACGTCGGCATCAAAAATTCCATGAAATACGGTAGACGCCTCCGGGATGTGCATCTCCGGATTAATTCGCATGGTTTTGCTCTGCTGACTACCGTCAGGTAGTATTTTAAGGATACTTATCTCTACAATTCGGTCGCTGCTTAGGTTTATTCCTGTTGTTTCAAGGTCAATAAAGGCTAATGGTTTATCTAGTTTTAACATATATATCGGCAAATTTATGTTAAAATAGTAAATTCGAGGTTATCAAAATTTCCGGAGCTCATCAAAAGAAAATTTGTATTCACACTCTTTAACATTTTTAACAGCTCAGCAAGTTGTGCAGAATTATTAATAACGTGTAGTGAGTCATCGTTAAAAAAATGTTTTACTTCATCGGGCATTAATTCAGGTAATTTTTTTAATTCCACTGTATGCGGATTATAATAAACGATCCTGACATCTGCTTTGTTCATTGTGTTTTTATAATGCGAGATAAAAGCTTTATTTAAACTGCTGAAGGTATGAAGTTCAAGACAGGCAACTAATGTTTTGTCGGGATATTGTTCTTTAACTGCATCTATAGTGGCCTGCACCTTTGATGGTGCATGCGCAAAATCGCGAAATACTATTGCTGACTCATTTTTATAAATAATTTCCAATCTTTTTGCTGCTCCCTTAAAACTTTCCATCGCTGAGTAAAAAACATCGTTTGCAATATTTATAGCATTACAAACAAGACGTGCAGCTTCCATATTCTGCATATTGTGTTTCCCAAAAATTTCGAAAACGTATTCTTTGTTTTCATATTGAAGATGAAAGGTGTTGTTCACTAAAAAATAATCAGGTGTAGAATATTTTTTTATTTCTGATTTAACTTCAGAATTATTTAGCAGTGAATTAATATTAGCGTCTTCGCTGTTAAGTATTAATAATTGTTTTTCCGTTAAACTTTCCATTAATATTTTAAATTGATCTGTATAGTTTTCAAATGTTGGAAAAACATTAAAATGGTCCCAGGCAATTCCGCTGATAAGTGTAATTTGTGCTCTGTAGTGTAAAAATTTCGGACGTTTATCCAATGGAGATGCAAAATATTCATCTCCCTCAATAATCATCAACGGTGCGTCGCTAATTTGCACCATAGTATCAAAACCTGCAAGTTGTGCGCCAACCAGATAATCAAAATCACGTTTTTGATTTTTCAATACATGCATGATCATGGATGTGATGGTCGTTTTTCCATGACTGCCACAAATCGCCACTCTGATCTTGTTCTTGCTTTGTATGTAGATATATTCGGGGAAGCTGAATACTGGAAGATTTAATTCTCTCGCCCTCAGCAATTCCGGGTTATCAGCTCTTGCATGCATACCAAGTATAACTGCATCAAGTTTCTCATGTATGTTTTCAGTATTCCATCCAAATTTTACGGGCAACAATGCATGTTTTTGTAATCTTGATAGAGATGGCTCAAATATTTCATCGTCAGAACCGGTAACGAACAATCCTTTTGTTTTTAAAGCTATGGCAAGATTGTGCATTACAGCACCGCCTATCGCGATTAGATGAATTTGCATGTCCCGAAGGTAAAACAATGCAACTAATACTGCATATGTGCATCTGTGGATTGCGTAATCTAAAATAAATTTTGTTTCTTTACGTTAGTAATTGAAAAGAAAGTAATGGTTGAACTTTTCCTCAATTAATGAAGTTTACCTAATAATTTACATCTATGTTTAAATCAGTTTCTATTTCAAAGGTTTTTTTTGCAGCCGGATTAGCTGTGATTCTAACATTTTCTCTGAGTTCTTGCGGTTCTAAAGAGGGCTGTCCTAATAAAATTACAGAAGTTGGCGGCGTAAAGCTGGATACTAACACCTGATCAACATTTAAATGTTTTTGTAAAGCCTGATCAAATAAATCTGATCAGGCTTTACTGTTTACAGATACGTGAATTCAATTATCTTCTTTATTTCCGATGAAAGACTGAGAATTACAGGGCAAGTTTTGGCGGCATTTTCGAGTATCTGCTTTTGTTTAGCATCCAGCTCAATTGCCGGAATAGTTAGCCTGCAGTGGATCTCAGCGATTTTCCTCGGATTATTTGCCATTATTTTGGTAATCTCCACCGAGGTGCCTTCTATAGGTAAATTATGGGTTCGCGCAGCAATTCCCATAATAGTTAACATACAGCTTGCGGCAGAAGTGGCCATCAGATCTGTGGGTGAAAAACCTTCCCCTTTACCCTGGTTGTCAGGTGGGGCATCAGTAAAAATTTCTGTTGAAGATGATAAATGGGTCGCAATTGTTC
>JAYSYX010000150.1:0-4397 GCA_043727235.1 Bacteroidota bacterium | reverse complement strand
TGCGAATTTCATGACTCATATTTGCAAGAAATTCAGCCTTGAATTTATTTGCCTGTTCCGCGAGGTCTTTTGCTCGTTGCAGAGCCTCTGCCTTTTTGCGAAAAGTAATGTCGCGAATTATTCCCTGATATCCTACCAATATACCGGCCTCATCAAATCTTACTGTAGAAGTAATGAGACAATCAATTAATTCCCCATCCTTTCTCTTTAATTTTAATTCATAATCGATCACTTCATTGTGCTCGTTAATTATCTGTTTAAATCTTTCTCTGTCCTCAGGATTTACATAGGCACTTTCAACATTAATTGATTTCAACTCCTCATAACTATATCCAAGCAACTCAACAGTAGCTTTGTTGAATTCCAAAAATTTGCCATCCAAACTGGTAAAATAGATGGCATCCGTAAGTTGTTCGAGCAGAGAGCGATATTTTATCTCACTCTTATATAATTCGCGCTCGATACTCTTACTGTGTGTGTAATATTTTGCGAGTAACTCCCTAAGCTGGTCAGAAAAATCGAATTCAGACATCCGCCACAAATTAACGCAATATCTGTCATATTTAAAACGGCAATTAGTTATTCCTCCTATATTTGCAGTGATGTTAACCGCAGATCAGATAAACACACTAATTGAACTCCGATTAAGAGATATTTCATTTCCACAAACTCCCGAAGGCCTTTATGATCCGGCGAGATATATTTTAAACGGAGGTGGAAAACATATCAGACCCACTCTTGCAATGTTGAGTTCAAATCTCTTTACCGACGATCTGAAACCATGTGAAGATGTAGCATTGGCAATGGAAGTATTTCACAATTTCACCTTGGTTCACGATGATATTATGGATAATGCACCAACTCGTCGCGGTAGGGCCACTATCCATGAAAAATGGGATCTGGCAACGGGAATTCTTTCGGGAGATGCACTTTTGATCAAAGCTTATCAACTTCTTTCAGGAATAAAAAAGGAACGCCTGGCTGATGTTTTGAATATGTTCAATCAAACTGCATTAAAAGTTTGTGAAGGTCAACAACTCGACATGGATTTTGAAACAAAAACGGATGTTGTTTTGGAGGATTATATCACTATGATAACCGGTAAAACATCTGTATTACTAGGTTGCAGTTTATATTGTGGAGCTCTTGCTGGTGGAAGCGAGGAGATTAACGCAAAATTATTATATGAAGCAGGTGTAAAACTCGGAAACAGTTTTCAAATTCAGGATGATGTTTTAGATGCCTTTGGGGATGAAAAAAAATTCGGCAAAAAACCGGGTGGAGATATCGTCCAAAATAAAAAAACATTCCTTATTCTCACTGCCCTGAAAAAAGCTAATTTAACTGATATTGAACATCTCAAATATTTATACAGCAAAAGACCACTCGACGAACAAAATAAAATTAATGCAGTAATGGAGTTATTTATTAAATACAATATTCAACAGGATGCAGAACTGGAAATGCAAAAACAATACGATGCAGCAATCGCATTATTAAAGGAAGTGAATGTTGCAGAGGAAAGAAAATCTAATTTGTATAAGTTTCTTGATTATATTTTTAAAAGATCTTATTAAGCATATCTAAATTTAACTTTGTGAAACCTTCGAGCCTTAGTGTCTTAGTGGCAAAAAAAATTTGTAACCGACTAGTATATACATTGTAAATGAATATCACCTTCCTCAGCATCGGAAAAACAACAGACAAGCAGGTTGCAGCCGGTTGCGAAGTTTATCATAAAAGAATTAAAAAATATATTGGTTTCACATGGAAAGAAACTGCCGATATAAAATCATTATCACCCAATGAAATGAAGATACGAGAAGGCGACCTGATTAAAAAACATATTGAAAAGGGAGATCATATCATATTATTAGATGAAACAGGCAAACAATTTACCTCTAAAGAATTTTCAGGATATATCGGTCAAAAACAAATGGAAAATAAAAAACAGCTGGTATTTGTGTTGGGAGGTTCTTATGGTTTTAGTGAGGAGATCTATAAACTTGCTAATGAAAAGATCAGTCTTTCCAAAATGACCTTCCCGCATCAAATGGTGCGACTCATCTTTTTAGAACAACTGTACCGCGCATTTACCATAATTAAAAACGAACCATACCACCATTAAATGGAAAATTTCAGCATTACACTATTAATTATTATCCTGACTGCCATCACTTCCATTATGGCATTTAATAATCCTGTGATGAAGGGAACGGCATTATTTTATCCCTTTGCAATGCGCGAACGCAACGAATGGTATCGTTTTCTTACAAGCGGATTTATTCACGCCGATTTTTTACACCTCGGGGTGAATATGTTTGTATTATATTCATTCGGATTAGCACTTGAAAAATTTTATCTGCCTGCCATTTTCGGTGAATATGCTAAGCTTATGTATGTTGCTATTTATATTTTAGGGATGATCTTATCCGACGTTCCCTCCTACTTTAAACACCGACACGACGCTACTTACAGAGGATTAGGAGCATCAGGTGCAGTTGCGGCAGTATTATTTTCGTGTATTTTAATTGGTCCGTTTAATGGTGGAATTGGGATAATTTTTATTCCTGGTCTTAGCCTTCCACCAATTGTGTTCGGTATATTGTATATAGGTTATTCATATTATATGGGCAGAAGAGGGGGCGATAATGTAAATCACGATGCACATCTTTACGGAGCTTTATTCGGATTTGTTTTTCCCGGTATCTTTAAACCGGAATTGTTCACCTTATTAATTGATCAAATTCAAATGAAATTATGAGAGTAGATCTGCGCAGCGATACTTTTACCAAACCTTCAGCGGAAATGAAAGAATTTATGCTGAATGCGGAAGTAGGTGATGATGTTTTTGGAGAAGATCCCACTATTAACCAATTGGAAAATAAGATCTGCAAAATGTTCGGCACCGAAGCGGCGATGTTTACACCTACAGCAACCATGTCGAACCAGATCGCACTAAAAATATTGACAAATCCTCTAGATGAAATTATTTGCGATCGCACTTCACATATTTATAATTATGAGGTGGGTGGATATGCATTTCATTCAGGCTGTTCCATCAGATACCTGAAAGGCGATCGCGGAATAATTACTGCAGAAACTATTTCAAAAAATATTAATCCTGAAGACGTTCACAAAACAATTACAAAATTAATTTCTCTTGAAAATACTTCCAACAGAGGCGGAGGAAAAATATTTCCGATAACAGAAATTGAAAATATAAAAAAGGTATGTGATAACAATCAATTATATCTTCATTTGGATGGATCCCGAATATTTAATGCTTTGGTGGAAACAAAAGAAGATGCTTCTGAATATGGAAAATTATTTGACACCATCACCCTATGTTTTTCAAAAGGTTTGGGTTGTGCTTTTGGTTCCGTATTAACCGGTAAAAAAAAGCATCTTCAAAAAGCGAGACGAATTAGAAAAGTATTTGGCGGCGGAATGCGACAAGCGGGAATTATGGCTGCAGGTTGTATCTATGCCTTAGATAATAATATTGAACGTTTGCGTCTGGATCATCAGCTCGCAAAATATATTGAACAACAATTAATGTTGAGCAGTTTTGTAAGTGATATTCTTCCGGTTGAGACTAATATTATTATCTTCAAATTACATGATAATATAAATGATAAAACTTTTATCGATCACCTTTCCCAAAATGATATTCACGCCTTTGCTATTGGAGATAATTGGGTGCGTTTTGTAACTCATCTGGATATTTCTGCAGATATGGCAGAGCACACAAGAACAGTTTTGACTAAAATGAATTAATACTGTTTAATATTGGTCAGTTTTAATACTTGTGGAGTTTGAAATTTTCATAAAAGAAATCCATGTTAAATAACATGGTCTGATTTGGGTCATAACTTAAGATTCCATCTACAGTATGGGATTTTTGATCCTCCAAATAAGTTACCGGAGCTGAAGATGGGCATCAGCAGGTGGCTTTAATGTCCCTTATGCGCCGCCACAACAAAACTAGAGTTTCAATGTTAGTAGAATTTGAGCGAAAATAAGCGCCACTATTTTGAAAACTTGTAAATTGATTTTAAAGTTAATTCCTATACAAAGTGGTTAATTTTTGGTTAGACGTGGCGCCTTTTTCGGTCCGGGTGGCAAGCATTAGGGACATTTAAGCCGCATGGTGAAGCCCTTGACTTTTGGCGCTACCTTTTTGTTAAGAAAAAGGTAGCAAAATTGATCGCTCAGGGATTAAAAAATCGGAGAAGGATGATTAGTTTAAAATATAAATGATCTTTTAAATGCCTAAAAATTAAAATGAAAATGATTCGCGATTCGCGGAAGATTAAGGTGTCTCTTAAAATTTCCCAAACACTCTTCTATTGCATCAACCTCTGAAGAAGATTATTTATCACCTTATTATTGCC
>JAYSYX010000149.1:0-1814 GCA_043727235.1 Bacteroidota bacterium | reverse complement strand
AAAAAATCTATTTTAATACTTGGCATGACAGTGCTATTTATGATAAATATGTTACATGCACAATCAATTATCATGACCTATGGTGGTGCCAGCGATATTTTATTAAAAAAGGAAGCGCAATACTCCGGTTTTAATTTGAATGGGAACCGCTTTTACATTTCTAGATTTTTTGAAACTGCTCTGTTGAATTATGATATTTATTCATTTAATACGTCTGGACAGGTTGCATATCACCGCAGAGTGGAATTTAACCCCGGAGTGTTTAATAATTCCTATGAAATAAGAGAAATAATTCCATTTGCTAACAATATGTATGCTTTGGTGGAACATTTAGATAAGTCAGCCGGGAAAAATACCTTTTCAATCCGGCTTATTGATGCACTCGGAGTTGTTTCAGCTAAAGAAACAGAGTTGAATAGTGTAGCCTACGAAAAAACGATCAATTCCGGGATCAATTATGTTGCCACATCACCAAGCAATCAATTATTGGCTGTTGCCTGTGAATTGCCGTACGAAAAAGATATTTCTGCTAAAATTAAATATGCGACCTATGATGGCACATTCAAAAAATTAAAGGATGGCGAAATTACCATACCCGGTGAGAATACCAAAAATAAAAGGTTATCATTTGCTGCTGGAGATAACGGCACCTTATATATAATTAGACAAACCACATCTAAAAATGGTGAAATGATATTGGACGTTTACCAGTGGACCGCCGGAACTAATGTTGTGAAAGAATACAACATTGATATTGCAGCTCCGTCTTTTCCTACTAATTATGTTTATACGGTAAATACAAACAACGAATTGTTACTTAGTGGAACATGGTATGAAAGAAAAACTGTTAGCGCTGGTGATCAACAGGCATCCGGTATATTTTTCTTCAACAATAAAGGCCTTACGGAAAAGAAACTCAAGGTATTTACACTTGATAATCCGGTAAACAATTTAACCGCGCAACAACTTATTTTAAATGATAATACGATCTTTCTAATTGGCGAACAATATAAATCTGAAAGAGAAAATCAGGCTACTACGGCTGCGGTCGGTGATTTTAATTATAATATTACGCATGGAAACAATTTTGTGGTCGCCATGGATACTGAAGGAAATAAGAAATTTCAATTGGAAATGTCAAAAAATTTTAGTGCCAGAAATTTTGACCAAATGTATCATACTGCATGGGCAATTTGTAATAATAAATTAACTGCCATTTACAATGATGAAAGAAAGAAATACATCTCAGGTGCTGATTACGGAGTTTTGCCTCTTTGTGTGCAAATAACCAATGATGGCCTTATGCAAGCACCAATTTTGTTTAAAGAAGATCTATCCCTTCCATCCGGATTTACTTTATATCCGCAATATTTTGTTCAGGATGCAAAGGATCAGCTTTCTTTATTGATGAGTAATGGAACCGATCTGAAATTGGTGTCAATTAAAATTGTGGATTAAGATTTTTTATCGACATTTATATATTATTGTAGTTCATCGGAATAAATTGTTAAATCCGTTATTGATCACTAAGCGACATATATATATCTTTTTCATTTGGATGCGATTCGAAAAACATCAATGTTTGGGTTAATTTCGCACTACTTTAATACTTAATTGAATTTTTATGCTCAGTAACAACGATATACTTAAAAAATTGCGAGTGGCTTTGTCACTGAGAAATGAAGATATAATTGAGATTTTGGCTCTGGTCGATTTTCAAATTACAAAAGGAGCACTTGGCGATATGTTCAGGAATGAAGATCACCCAAACTATGTAGTGGCAGGTGATCAGATATTACGTAATTTTTTAAATG
>JAYSYX010000148.1:0-11963 GCA_043727235.1 Bacteroidota bacterium | reverse complement strand
CAAAATTAAGATAAAATCCCTATCCTGAAACAGGATTTTCTAACATTATACTTGAAATATTAGCTACCATTGGTTCAAAATGATGTTACTCTAAAGAGAACAGTAATAGAATTACTGTAAAATAAGTTTAAAGCTTTGATCCTTGATGGAAATAAAATAAATCCCTGAACTAAATTCTTTTGTATTGATATTAAAAGAAGCAGAGGTGCAAATAGCCCGATATAATTCTTTCCCTGTTATATCCTTTATAATAATTGTTTCGCCGGTCATTTCGATCGGACACATTACAGTAATATGATCTGAAGCAGGATTTGGGTGGATGGAAAAATTAATATTTGCCGAATTTTCTATATCAGTAAATTTAATGGTTATAGAATCAGTAATTCCCGTGCTTAAATTATAATAACTTCCGCTAGCAGTTTCCTTTAATGTAATTCCGCGAACCATATAATAATTAGTTCCGTTAATAGGATTTTCATCTGTAAAAGGAGAATAATTGATCATTTCATCTGTTATACGTGAATATTTACCAAATTCAGGATCACTTCTGAAAACATAATAACCCAAAATATCCGGATCCGGCGAATTTGTATATGTAATGTCAATCGCATTTGCAATTTCAGTGGACACTGAACAGCTAACTTCAATTACAGGTTTTACAATATGCATACGCAAAGTAGGGTCACCCATTAATGAAATATGTACTGTATGCGGAAATATATTCGCAACGTATAAACTAGTATTATTTTGTGAAAGTCTTGCACTATATCCAATATTTTCTCCTAATACCATGTGGTGAAATTGCCAATGTGGTCGGCCTGCCCAGCAATTGGTCAAAGTGAGTCCAGAAGCCAATGGTGCACGCAAAAAATCGTCTGTAGCATCCCAGTCGCCAAAATAACTGCCGAACAACATTGTAAAAATTGTATTTACCGTGTCGAATGCAAAATCCGTGGTAGATCCAACTCCACCTGCTCCCTGAAACCAACCTCCACCACAGGCATAACTCCATAAATAATTTTCAGTATACAAAGTAGAAAAATAATCCAGTTCAAAAGTATTTTCAGCTCCAAACATTGGTGCAAAATTTCTCCAGCCTGAACTTGCAAAAGCCTCACCTCCAAATGCTCCGAAATTATCATCAATTAATGCGCGTTCCTGAACTTCAATTTTACCATTTCTAAATTCATGGTCACTGTTGAGATAATTTTTTAACAATACTTCCTCTGATAAAGGAAACGAAGGTAGGTTGGAAAGATCAACCCTTGCAATTTGTAATTCCACTTTCGAAATTAATGATGTTTGATCCAATTTTCCATCTCCCGGAACATTCCAGTTCTCCGGTCTGGAGGCAATAGTATTATTAATAGTTTCATCTGTATAAACAGCGTCAATATCCCCATAAATTGCATCTGCCGGCCATGCTCCCTGATGATCGGGATGTCCATCCGGATTAAAATTGCCGGAATACAAAACAGGCACTCGACCAAATAAAAATACGCATTGTAATTCAGGATCGGCAATTGCTTCTGCGGTTATTAAAGTTCTGACATGATTAGGAGCCTGATCTCTGGCAACATTAATTCTTTTTACACTCCATCCATCACCTGAAATATCTTGCATCAAGCGATAAAGTTCATTTTCCATTGTTGAAGTTATTGTTGTGTCAACTACTAATAAACATTTACCTCTATAATCCGTTGTGTGTATTTTAATTCCGGCAAGAATGTATCCGAATGAATTTATTCCCGAGGTATTGGAACAATATATCTTATATTCATATAATGAATCGATTAAAACATCAGTATCTGTAAAACTCGTGGCAGTGGCATCCAGCGTTATTATGGAAGCTCCCCAGTTACTTTCTTCTTTTTCCTTTTTGTATATTAGGTATTCTATGGCGGTTTCTTTTAAAGGCCACGACAAGGTAATTGTGGCCGGGGATTCAGTATATGTTGCCGAAACTCTTACAGTATAATCAGAAGAAACCTGCGCTACTACAAAATTTGATATAATGAAAAGAAGCAGGAGTGGGGCAATTTTTTTCATTCGTTAAAGGTATTCATTTTTTATGGAAAATAGGAAGTTTATCAAGCATAATACTTGTAGTAGTTGGGGAAATTTATAACTTCAGAATCGTGTTCTTTTAATTTCACTTGCAAGTAAATCCGCTGCCTCAGGATTCCTTCTGAACCACATCTCCGGTTCAATAATTTCTAATTCCATAATTGCAAGTTCGCCATTATTGTCGCGGAGAATATCCACTCTCGCATACAATGGAAGTTCAGAACATGCCAACACTGCATTTTCAGCAAACATTATTTCCTCATTGGATGGATGATACTCGTGTAAAGTTCCTCCAAAATCATCTTGCACCCGGAAATCACCTTGCTTGGTTTTTTTTAATACTGCATGCGTAAATTTTCCACCTATCACCATCATGGCTATTTCTCCCTTTTCTATAATTTCATTTTGGAAAGGTTGCAATAACATTGCCTCTTCTTCGATCAATTTTTTAAAAACGGATTCATGTTCTGAAACATTAAATTTATTTAATCGATAGGTATGTCTTGCAGTGCCGGAAACTGCAGGTTTAAGTATACAATTTTCGATGGTTACAGATTCGAAAATTTCAGAAAGCGATAGATTATTTCCCTTTTCCACAAAGTGTGTTTCTACCGTATGTATCCCATTTTTATTCAGATCAATAAAATAGTGTTTGTCCATATTCCATTTTACCAATTTTAGCGAATTGATAAAAGTTGTTTGTTGGGAAGTGGTATTCAACCAACGTTGAAATTCGTCAAATCTTACAAAATAATCCCAGGTGGTCCGGAAAAAAGCATATTTGGTTGTAGACCAATCAAAATTGGGATCACTCCAGCTTTTGCGTGTTACCCGAAGACTTTGTTTTTCTAATGCTGCCGTTAGTATCTTATCATCCAACAAAATATTTTTAATATAGGCTGTTTCCACTAAAGGTTCAAAAAATCTGTCCTCAGTAAGTAAAACAATATCGTATTTAAACATTAAAATTATTTTTTTTTGCGAAGAAAGAATGCTGATAAGGATGTGAGACCTGCAATAAGTCCCATAATTAAAGACGCGAGCACAAATAACCCATAATTGTTTTTCAAAGAAAATAAATTTGCCATTTTATTGCTCATCACCGAATTATTTGGCATATCCTGAATCAGGTATAACATCATCCAGGCAACAAAAACAATTAATAATCCACCGAAAAAACTTCTTACACCCGAGCTATATGGCATTACAGATGAAATTATAAATGTTACAACCGCAAATATCCACCAATATGGTATATACCATTGGGCTAGATAACAAATTGGTATACCGATCAATACATTAAGTAAAAACTTCTTCATCCTTTAAATGTTAATATGAATTGAGCACCCTTTTTTGCCGCTACTTCATCCTTGTAAAAATTTAATAAATTATACTTTCCTGCCGCCCAGGTATCTACAAAATTATCAAAGTAGATAGAACCGGGATTTCCAGATTGTCCTCCGGGATACACTCCATACGCCTTAACAGGATCCGATAATTCAACAACCATTCTCCAACTAGGTCCATGAGTTTCGCTGGTGGCATTTACAATGTTTTTGTAACCTCCATTATGGATATTTGTCCTGCCAAATGCAGGTATCTGACTTATATGTGAAATGTCGGTTCCTTTATGCATGTACCATTTCAGTTGAGATCCACCTTCCTTATTTATTGAATCAACAATTTCTGTCATTGAATAAAAACTTTCCAGAATAATATCTTGAAGAGTTTCTATTTTATCCTTAGTTGTTATAATATCAAAATACTTGTAATCATTTGGGAAATTTTTAATTGCGCCTGCTGTAGTGTAAAAATTTGGTTTTATTAATGCTTTCTTTTCATCATACAATTCATCCCACATCAGGTCATACAGGGTATCCCACCAGATCTGAAAATAGGTTGGGGCAAAGGAGTCTGCATGATTGTAATAATTCCATTCAGTAATTGCGGAATATACAATTTGTATCGTTGTATCATCTGGCGAACTCAACAAATAGGGGTTTGAGATATATTGTAACAATTGAGGTAATACCTCACTCGCCAGCATATTAAAATTATTCTGCTGCAAATTTTGCATATCCTCAACAGTAATATTTTGCATTCTTGTCAGCTCATTATTAATGACCCGATTGCGATAAAATTCAAAATCAAAACTGGTATAATAAAAAGGATAAGTGGAATCGGTAGGATGTTGATTTGCAGAAGAACAAAAACCTCTTGTTGGGTTTTTTATTGTCGGGTTTTGTTCATCGGGAATAAAGTATTGATAATCATCATCAGAATTGCTTCCGGTCAAAATAAATCTTCCCTGACCCGGATATTTAATTGGAAATTTTCCTTGTTGGGTAATGGCTATATCACCATTGTGAGCGCCGAAAATAAAATTTTGTCCCGGACAATCAAAAAAACTTATCGCTTTTCTGTAATCGTCATAATTTTTTGCCCGATTTAATAAATAGAAGGTTTTTACTTCTTCTGAAGGAAGATGAGCGGTCCAGCGCATTGCGAGGTGAGCTCTTTGAGTAATTTCAGGATGTTTTTTATCATCCATGAATTTTTCGTCACCTTCGTAAACGATAGGGCCATAATGAGTATAGATCACTGTATCAATTATGGTTTCTCCCCCTTTCACCATTATTGTTTCAATTCTTTTGTTTGTCTTTCTCCAGGAATCGTCATATAGATATTCGTTTTTAGTTCCATCTTTAAATTTAATGGTATACCAATCGCGGACATCCACCTGTGCATTTGTTACGCCCCATGCGATACTATCGTTAAAACCTATCACTATAGCAGGCGCTCCGGGTAATGAAACTCCATAACAATTTACACTTGGGGAATGTAATTGAATTTCATACCACAAGGAGGGAAGATTTAATTGTAAATGCGGATCATTACATAATATCGGAAATCCGTTTTTTGTTTTGGAAGAATCAACGACCCAATTATTGGATCCAACCTGATTTTTTTCGTGTTGACCTTCAAAAATATCGATAACCTTTTCATAATAATGTTCCGAATAATTAATATCCGGTGTGTCTCTTGGTATATAATTAAAATCATATTTCTTTTCCGATGGGATAATTGGGTCAATTCCTATTGGTCTGTCGGGATATAATAAATTGAAATCCTCTTCTCCTAATAATTTTAATAAATTTGTTGTTTCCAGATCATCATCAAAACCTGTAAGTGTATTTGCCATGTATTTTAATAATAATGCTGTTTTTAGTAAAGTCCAGGCTTCAGGTTTGTAATTTATTAATTTGAATTCGATGGGATAATCCGAATATTTTATATCCAGGGTATTATCCTTTGTTGAATGCCTAAGAAATTCATTTACTCCATCGGTATATGCCTGAACACAACTCAACATCTCCGGATCTTTTTTAATCTCTTCAACAGCGATCTCCGCCGCATACACCATTCCTTTTCTGCGTTGTTCTTTATCATAGGGAATAAATTTATCTCCAAAAATCTCACTTAATCTTCCCCCTGCTGCGCGTGTTTGAACATCCATTTGCCATAATCTATATTGAGCAGTTACATAACCCTGTAAAAAATATAATGATCTATCATCATCTGCATAAATATGAGGAACTAGTTGTTCATCGAAATATACATTTCCTTTAATCTTTTTGTTTTTGATAATGATATCTTTTGAACTAAGATCAGCCTGCGTTTCCGCATTTGCCATAAAACCTTGAACGGGATCCATAATTCTTCCAAGCGGCGGAACCGACCCAAATCCTATATTCAGGAAATAGAGTAGTATAATAGTAATAATAAGAATTGCAAGACTTTTAAAATATCGCATAAGTGGTTGTTGGGAATAAAAATAGGTAATTCATTTTTACAAAACGAAATATTTTATCAACCCAAAAACAGCACTAATCCCTATCCATAACATCATATCGATCTTAAATCGATATAGTGCCATGAATGAAATTCCAATCCAAAGAAGATTAATCAGGTTGAGATCACTGAAATTTATCTCACCAAAAGATTGATGATTTTTATTAAACAATACTGCCTCAGCAAAATAGATAGTAAGGTTTAATACCACACCCGTAACAGCCGCTGTAACAAAACTGAGTATCACCTTAATTGCATTATTCTGCTGTGTTTTCTCTATTAGCGGTGCACCCGCAAAAATGAATAAAAAACATGGAAGGAAGGTGTAATAGGTTGTAGTTATTAACCCGATGGTACCGGCTAAAAGCGAATTGCCAAATTGACCGTAAGCTCCCATAAAACCAACAAAAGAGAGCACCATAATAAGTGGTCCAGGGGTAGTTTCGCCCAACGCAAGTCCATCAATCATTTGAAGACTGTTGAGCCAATGAAAATTTTCCACAGCTTGTTGTGCAACATAGGGTAAAACTGCATAGGCACCACCGAAGGTTACGAATGCTGCCTGCGTAAAAAATAAACTCAGATTTTTCCAGAATGGGAAGTCAACTGAAGCAAGATAAAACAGAATCATCGGTATACACCACAACACCAGAAAAATTCCGATCTGGCGAACTAATGTTAAAATTTTAAAATCTGTACCGGGAATTACAGAAGTTGTAGTTAAATAAAAACCTTTTTCATCATCTGCATTATCTATATTCTTATTCTTTTGTTCAAATAATTTTGGGTTCAACCATCTGATACAAAATGCAAGAAGAATAGCACCAAATATGATATAAGGAAAAGGAATATTTAGAAAAAAAATAGCAATAAAACTCATTAATGCCACAGCATAATGAAGGGTAGTTTTAAGCGATCTTTTTGCAATTTTAAGCATGGCAACAAGCACAATTGCAACAACTGCCGGCTTTAATCCGTCAAATAATGCATAAACCCAGGGAATGTTTCCGAATTCAACATAAACAATACTCAACCCTAATAAAATAAATATGGAAGGTAAAATAAATAAAAGCCCTGCAGTTAAACCACCTTTTACACCGTGTAATAACCAACCGGTATAAGTTGCGAGCTGTTGTGCTTCGGGCCCCGGTAATAGCATGCAATAATTAAGTGCATGTAAAAATTTTTTCTCGCTGATCCATTTTTTCTTTTCTACCAGATATTCATGCATAATTGCGATCTGTCCAGCCGGACCTCCAAAACTGATCCATCCCAATTTCATCCAGAATTGAAATGCTTCGCGATAGGTTGGTTTAGTAATTTGTTGCATGGCGTAAAAATAGGAATTTAGAAATATAATGTCCTGGTAGTTACTAGAATGATTTAGATATTACTCTCTACTTTGATTATTTTTGACTTTTAAACAAACAAACCATGAAACACTTACTGATATCTACCCTGTTTTATTTAACAGCAATTGCATTGAATGCTCAAACCTGGGAACAGGTAGGTGGCTTAATAAACGGAGATGTGATGACACTCCAAACATTTGAGGATAAACTTATGGTAGGAGGAGCATACACTTCAGTTGGTGGCAATACCAGTTATCTTTTGTCAGAATGGAATGGAAGTACATACTCTGATTATAACAATATATTAATAGGTGGTTCCAATATTACCGATATGGTAATCTATGAAGGAAAATTGTTGTGTGCCGGAAATTTTCATGTCAATGTCTTTTATGGTCCCGCATTCGTTATGGAATGGAACGGCAGTTCATTTGAAGGGGATGAATATTATATTAATTCGAATATATATTATATTGATGTGAACGGATCTACATTTTATATTTCAGGGTATTTTACGGAATACGCAGGAACTATATTTAATCATGTAGCCTTTTGGAATGGAAGTGAATATGAAGCCATAAGTGAAGGATTTGATTACGGTCCAGGAGGTTTTATAATATTTAACGATGAACTTGTTGTTGGCGGGGGCCCTGATGATCTCGGAATTTCTAAATACGACGGATTGTATTGGTCGCAGTTAGGGGATAACGCTCCGGCAGGTGGCCAATTGGCAATTTATAAAGATGAATTGTATGCAATAAATGCGCTAACGGAACCGGCAAGATATATTACCAAATTTAATGGTACTTCCTGGGTTGATGTTGATGGTAGTCTTACCGGCGGAGGAAATGGGGCAAGAGCAATGTTGGTTGTGGGTGAATATTTATATGTAGGAGGTGATTTTACCGGTGCAGGTGGAGTGCCCTGTAAAAATGTTGCTCGTTGGGATGGTGAAAATTGGACTGCTGTCGGGGATGGGACTTTTGGAAATTTTGTTTCTGATCTTGAGTATTATGATGGGAGTTTATATGCCTCCACGTACGATGTGAATGGTGATAACCATTTATTGAAATTTAATGGTGTAATTTCTCCCGTTAATGATATTGAATCTAAAATTTCACTCGACATTTTTCCGAATCCTGTTGTGAATACTTTAAATGTTACTATCAAAAATGTGAATTCCGATTGTGATATAAGCATAAGAAATATTTACGGGCAGATAGTTTATTCGTCCTCTGTTAATACAGGAAACAACAGTATAAATATTGAAAAATTTGCTTCAGGATATTATCAGATCTCTGTAAGAAGCGATGATATGGAAGTATATAATTCTTTCATAAAAAAATAATACAATGGTATTTATTTTTTATGATCAGGATATTTTGTTAGTATATATTTGAAGGATGCGGTGATCAATTTTTTTAGGATATCAATGTCAACATCCGACAGTTTTTTGATGTATAAACAAGCTACACTCAATTTGTGTTTCCCAAGTAATTTAAAGAGATCTTCAGAACCGGGAAAATGGTTGGCAATATATAAGGTTGTGCTCTGTTTGCGAGGTGAAAAGCCCATAAGACATGCCTCACCCTCGTGTCCGCTTTCGTATTTGTATTGATAACTTCCAAATCCTACAATATTAGACCCATACATTTTCGGCTTCATTTTAGAAATTTCCTTCATCATTGTAAGTATGATCTTGCAATCTGCTTTTTGCGAATCGTTTTCAATTGATGCCATGAATTTTGTAACACTGGCATCGTTAATTTTTGTCTTTAATTCGTATTTCGCCATATTTTATATCGTTCAGGTTTAAATATCTTAGGATTCCATCTGCCACTGCCAACTGCCACTGCCAACTGCCACTGCCTACTGCCACTGCCAACTGCCACTGCATACTACCACAGCCAGCTCCTCAACGATCTTTTGGGTAAACTTTGTCCAGTCAAAGTTTTGCATAAAAAACCTTATTAAGATACTAAAGTAAAAGGTTTCTCCAAAATTTCAAAAATTGTCTGTCCGGTTTTTCTAGGTCTCAAAGTGAAGTAACTAACCTACCCACCTTTTTTCTGAAGTGTGAGATAATCAAGATAATAGACCAGTTTTATTGATAACCCATTAGATTGAGGAGTTTCGAAAGTTTTTTTGCAATTGGCGAAATAATCATCTTCGCTTATACCGTCAGTTTGAAAAATATTATTTTTCCATATCACATTTAAAAAACTTCCGGGAGCAAATTCCCAGGCATAAACAAAATCCACATTAAAGATATTAAAATTAATATCGCTGTTGGTTTCATATTCTGTTGGGCCTAAATTTCCATCCTCCAACAAGGTATAATATTCAAGATATACCACCTTGCCCCAATAGTCTCTTGCTCTTGCTATAATATTCATTTTTGGTCCGAATATATATTTAAAAGATAATTGCTGATCCACTGTTGTTATATTTCTTCTTCCAAAAATAATATCATCCCCATAAAAATTAACAAATCCAAAATTACTGTGATCCTTGCTTAAACTAATAGAGTGATTAATAGAAAACTTATCGCTGAGATTCCATGAAATGTTTTGTCCACCTCCAATATAGGGGTCATTTTTTATTGGCGACTCTCCTGCACTTATTTCCCAGCTCATAGAAAAATCTTTTCTGTAATCAGATCCTCCCCATAAACTAATAAATGCGTAGGGTGCGTGATAATATTTTGCTCCTTCCACACGCGGCTCATAATAGTCGTACCACCACAATGGCTTCGAATACATATTTAATCCCGCATTCCAGAAATTTTTAAATTGTCCGTTAAATCCGAGATTAAAATTTACCTCCTGATATGCCAATGGTTCTGCCTGTAGATTATAACCAAATCCACCCCAAGCATTATAATTAAAGAAAATACCTTTTTTCGGTTCCTGATTATTGTAATTAATTCCAAAAAAATTATTGATGATATTATTGCCATATTGAATACCCATATCGGTATGGTCGTAAGTTTTACTTACCATCGAATGGCTCGCATTAAAATTCCATTTCCCCGTAAATTGTGAAATACCGAAAATATAATTATAACCGTTTGTATTTTCATTTTCCACTTTGCCATTTACATTTGTTACAGGTGTAAATACCTGACTGAAATTTCCAAATCCCCACGCATTCCAATTGTGTTTTTCATTGGTGATGTCATACAAAAATTGCGAAACATTTGCATCGCGATACGATCCGTCTCGCATGGTATTGGTATTCGTGAAACTTACCTTTGAATTATTTTTAAGTGATTGTTCAAATACAACCATGTTATAATTTGTAAGTGGACCTGTAAGAATTTCTCTTTCCTCACCGCTTACCGTATCCTTAATTACGGCAACTTCCTGGGCTGCCAAGGCATTAAAAACACCAATTCCCAGGTTTTTGTCCGTGCGACCTGAGAATTTTGTTGCATTATATAAACTCGTTTCATATGGGTTGGATATCACCTCTTCATTTTCATTTAATAAATAGGGAATGTCTTCATAAAATAGAGGAGTTCCACCTATTCGGCGCGAATAGAATAATTTATCACCTAAAAAGCTAAAGGTTTGATTAAATATTTCTGTGCCCTCTGTAAAAAATGGACGTCGTTCATCAAATTGTTGTTCAAAAGGGGAAAGGTTTAATATCACATTATCGCTTTGAACTTCTCCGAAATTGGGAATTAGAGTAGCGTCAAGCGTGAAACTTTCGTTGATACCATATTTAACATCCAAACCACCATTTAATATTTTTGAACTTTCATATTTAACGGGTTCATAACTAATAGGCGACCATTGATTGCCTGCGTTTATGTATGGAGAAAAAGATAATCGTAGGGGAGGAGTAATATTTTCTAACCCTAAATAACTTCCCCACTGATTAATTATTCCGAATATTTTAGGATCAACCGGACTCCATAAAATATATTCACCGGTTGTATTTACACTGCGATTAAATTGAAGTCCCCAGTTTTGCACCTCTGTAGTCGGAAAACGTATTGCAGAATAGGGAATTTTTATTTCACATATCCAACCTTCTTCTGTAACAGAAACTTCACTTTCCCAAACCGCATCCCAACTCAGATCGTTATTGCTATTTAGTGAAAGGCGCTGATCGTTCTGCACTCCCGCCGCTGAAACAATGAAACGATATCCATTCAGATCGTCATCATATGTATCTAAACCAACTGTAAAATTATCTGCATTGGAATATCCGTCGCGTTCACTCAGTTGGGTATTAATACTAGAAGGAATAGAATCATATAACATTGCACCGATATAAATTGCGGTATTATCGTAGACAACTTTCACCTCCGTTTTGCGTGTTGGCACTTTGCCATATTCCGGCAACCAGGTTATATTTAAAGATGCAACCGGCAAATTTTGCCATACTGCATCGTCCAATTTTCCGTCAATTTTCGGGGGGGTTGTAATTTTAGTTGATTGCAATGAAGGTCTTTGGATTGTATCCTGGGCAAAAATTGTATTGCCGGTTACAAAGAAACCAATGACAAATAAGAGGTAGGAAAGTGAATTGCGCATTTATTCCGGTTGAGTGTTATGCAAAGAAACTCTATACAAATGTTTAAATTAGTTAATGCTTTATTTTATTCGGTTAACGAGGGGTTAATGTATGTTAAGGAATTGAGAGTTGAGAAGTGAGAGTTGAGAATGTGAAGCCTGGATTTAG
>JAYSYX010000147.1:0-4416 GCA_043727235.1 Bacteroidota bacterium | reverse complement strand
CCTACCTTCGATTGTTAGATTACCGCATTGGCTTATTAATTAATTTTAATGTTGAGGTTCTTGTGGATGGTATTCAAAGATTTGCAAACGATTACGTTGAGCAATAGGGAGAATCGTGCAGAGATAAAGTGTTAAAGTTGAAATGTGAAGGTAAAAAAAAATCCCGCAGAGATTGCAGAGTTGCAGAGAAAGCTATGGTAGTGCGGAGAGAAAAAAAGTTTCCCGCAGAGGTCGCAGAGGTGCAGAGAAAGCAGAGGTAGAATGGAGGAAAAAAAGTTTCTCGCAGAGGTCGCAGAGGCGCAGAGAAAGCTGAGGTAGGATGGAGGAAAAAAAGTTTCTCGCAGAGGTCGCAGAGGTGCAGAGAAAGCAGAGGTAATACGGAGGGAAAAAATTTAGAATAAAATATTTAAATTTTTAAAAATACAATTATCAATACTATCAAAAATACAATCCATAAAACTCTGCGTCCTCTGCACCTCTGCGCCCTCTGCGCGAAAAAACACATACAACAACTCCATTTAAAACACAATCCACAACACAACATCCCTCTGCGCCCTCTGCACCTCAGCGAACTCTGCGGGAAAAAACACATACCACAATACACCTCACAGGGCGCACTTCAACTATCTATTCTTTCTATTTTCATTTTTATATTATTCCTTTTCTCTGCGGGCAACATCCAAGCGCAATCCGATTCCACCAAATTCATGCGTGAATTTTTAACTCCGGCAGAAACATTTAATAAAACACGATTCACCGCAGTGCTCGCATCAGAAGTTGCATTATACAGCGGAGCAACAGTTGCATTATATAATTATTGGTATAAAGATTATCCTAAATCTCCCTTCCATTTATTTATGGACGAAGGTGAATGGTTACAACACGATAAATTCGGACATTTTTATACCGCATATTTTGAAACAAACCTCAGTACGGGTTTTTACAACTGGACCGGCATGCAAGATAGAAATGCTTATTGGGCCGGAGCAGTCACCGGTTCTATTTTGCAATTAACAATAGAAGTTTTTGATGGTTTCAGCGAGAAGTGGGGATTTTCGATCGGTGATTTTGCGGCAAATACATTAGGTGCAGGATTTAGCATGGGACAAAATTATTTATGGAAAGAACAACGCATCGTCTTCAAATATTCGGCACATATTGTTGATTATTCCGGGCAGGATCTTTTAGTACAGGAAAGAGCAGATGCATTATTCGGTGCAACAGGTCCCGAAAAAATATTAAAAGATTATAATGGTTCCACTTATTGGATGAGTGTGAACCCTTCACAATTCATGAACCCCGAAACAAAATTTCCGAAATGGCTCATGATAAGCGCCGGCTACGGAGCTCAGGGAATGTTAGGTGGATACGATAATATCTGGTGCCCCGACGCCGCTATCTCACCAGAATTTTGCGACCCTGCCTTACTTATCGATTATTCTGATGATATTGAAAGATATCGTCAATATTATTTATCCTTTGATATTGATTTTTCGCAGATAAAAACTAATTCACTCATGCTGCACTACGTATTTAATGTGCTGAACTTATTCAAATTCCCAGCCCCGGCATTGGAAATAAATGGTAATGGGAAAGTAAAATTTTATCCGATTTACTTCTGATACAATAATATTTTGTAAACTTGTTGTATAATCGAATCTAATCTTACGCCCCATTTATGCGTTTTATCCATTTAATAATATTAATATTTGTGGCGTTAAATTCGTTTGCCCAATTACAGGTAAATTGGAACACGGTAAATGAAGAATATGTAACACTAAACCCAATCAAAAATGTATGGATTGATAGTACGGGTAATACTATAATTATTTCTTCAGATGAACAAACACATTTATATTTAACTAAGATCGATAATACAGGCAATATTTATGATACCGATTATTATTATTTCACGGACACCTTAATTCCTCATGAATTTTTGGGATATGTGCGTGATAATTCAAATAATATATATACCTGGGGCACTGCTGAAGTTGGGTTCCTTGATTTCAAAGAAGTATTATTCAAATTTGATGAAAATCTAAATCTGCAATGGGTCTATTATTATCCCGACAGTGTCGGATTGCGCACAAACTCCGTATTTATTTCCAATGATACAATTTCGGTTTTAACAAGATCAACTTATACATTTCAGTATTGGTTACACGATATAAACAGTAATTTACTTACCGTGGGCTCAGGTAAACACGGATATTATGAAGGGAGTTTTAATTGGGCAAGCAAAAATAAAGACAGAGTTTATATAGCGCTTGAAGATGATTCACTCGGCTTTATGATCTTTAATGATCAGAGCAATTTTTTATATAAAAAATTTTATCCGGTTTCTGATACTATAAAAAAATACACCGAATTTATAGGAAATCATTTCTTTGATAGTGATGACAATATGTATTACATGTCAAACCGATATAATTTTGCAACACCTGAACAAAGGCATGTATTTAAATTTTCTCCCGATGGAGATTTAATTTGGGAAAAGACAAGAGCTTTTACAGAGGATTTATTATTTTTTGTCAAATCGGGAATAGTGGAAAAAAATGATGGACTTTTAGCATACGATATTTTCAAAAATGACGCGGAAGAACATATTTTATATATTAACAATTATACTTTTGAAGGAGAAGACCTGGGAAATATCACGATTAATCTTAGCGATTATTTTCACCCGGATTTTGGTGCTAGTGTGCTTTTTGATCCAAACTTGAACAGGTTATATATTTACATGCCCGAATTGCCGGATATGCCTGAAAACTCCGGAATTGTTAGCTTTGATAATAATGGAAATTATATTTTTTCGGATACTTTTGACCTCGCTTATTGTTTTTTTGTAGCCGCCGGAATTATACTTAGTGCTCCTGAAAATAAAATAATATTGGTTAATGCAAAACAAGAAGTAGGCTTGGATTACTATATCGAAGTAACCCAGCTATCTGATCTTTACACAGGTATAATTGAAAATACAACTATTGAGACGTTACAAATATATCCCAATCCGGTAAATGATCAATTAAATATTGAATGCAATGATATTAAATATGAAGGAAAAGTTTCCTGCCAGATAATATCAACTTCAGGAACGGTATGTAAAACATTTCAAGTTTCAGATATGGAAAATGGTTCGCAGCATAATGTTAATGATCTGCAATCAGGTTACTATCTGATCAAACTTATTGGAGAAAACAGTGTTTATACAAGATCATTTATAAAAATGTGAATAGAACATTTTGTTAGTCACCCTCCAATTCCCCAACCTGCATATAATGATCAAAGAAAAATGCATCTTTTAATTTCTCTGCTTGTTTTATTTTAAAATTCCTTGCTGTTAAGAAGTTGTCGTATTCTTTCAGATCATACTGATGAGGATGCAATATATCTCCCGGCACCAGGCGGAATAAATGTTTGAAAAATGCATGGTTATGTGCATCAATGGTAACTACAATTTTTCCTCCGGGTTTTACCATGGATGCGAGCAGGTCGTAGCTGAAATTAATATCAGCCACGTGATTAATAGCATTCATGCAAAAAACAATATCGTACTTTTTATCCGTCTTAAATTGTTCTATAGGTAAATTATAAAATGTAGTGTATGGATAGGTGCTGCGTTTGAAGTGAGAAAGATTTTTTTCATATTCATCCACTAAAGGATCAACAGCATCTACTTTGCATTCCGATAAATTCATAAATACGCCCGCAGGTCCGCAACCCGCATCCAAAACATCCATACCGGGTTTTACCGGGCAACTTTCTTTAATGATATCCAATAATTTCTGCCAATACGCCTTTTTCCAAGTGTGATATTGTTCAACATCCTTGCCCTTAAGATAATTCTCCCACCATTTTAATTCTGCTTTTTGGGCGATGTTCCATTTTAAAGTCTTTTTCATTTTCTTGCTTAATTTATCCATAGATTTTTTACCACAAGGATCGCTAGGGAACCCACAAAGGTCACAAAGTTCAAATATTTAAAGATGTTTTGTTTATGACAACAAAAATTTACTTTCAGTATATAATTTTACAATCCAAAATTATTTTCCTTGTGTCCCTTGTGGGTTCCCTCGTGTTCTTAGTGGTAATTTTCATAACACATTTTTACCACAAGGATATTACTAAGGGATCCACAATGAACACTATGCCAGAACAATTTCCCTTATGTTTTTAGTGCTTAAAGCTGCCCATTTAATCAGTAACTTTGCCTTTCTGTTGTAAAAATAAACAATCAATGAAAATACCTGAGGGCGAAAAGGTAGTAATTCTTGAAAGCGGTGAAACGGGCATCATACAATATTATGATGGCAGCACTGCTTTTGTGGATGTGGAGGGAGAAATTGTTCAGGTGCATAAAAATGATATTGAAAGGGTTACTGAATTTGGGGGAGGGGGAGGAGAGAAGGAGAA
>JAYSYX010000146.1:0-12000 GCA_043727235.1 Bacteroidota bacterium | reverse complement strand
TAACCCTACCTTTTCGTTGCTGGCATCTGTTCTCTGTGAGGAATTTAGTGCTGAAATGCCAACTTGTTGTATAGTAGCACTGCAATTTGACATTGAAAGGTGGGCACTGTTAGAAACTAAAGCTGCTAAGCTTTTATGGATCGAATATCCCAAGAAAATTCGTTAAAATATTTAAATGTAAACAACCTGTTAAACTTTTTTTGCGTTTATAGTGTAATAAGGATTGTCTTAAATGAATAATTTATCAGGTATGCCGGAATTTATGGTAGATGTTAATTTGCATAGTCCTCACAGCGATGAGTTTCTTAAACTCATTCCAAGTCAAAGGGCTATTGTTAACGATATGATGTTCGAAGGGAAGATCACAAGTTATTGTGTTTCTGTAGATCGTTCTAAATTATGGATAACTATTGTTGCCAAAGATGAAGAAGATGTTATAGAGCAACTTTCCAAGTTTCCTCTAATTCATTTTATGGATTGTGAGATCGCTCCGCTGTTATTTTATAATTCTACCTATCAGACCTTCTCCCAGATAAGTTTGAATTGAAGCCTTCGTTTACAATTCGCTATTACTCCAATCATTAATCCTTATCAAGGAAAAAATTCTTAAATTTATCCTTCAATTTCGGATGACATGACGAAACCTTTAGCTATTTTTTTTACGACAATTTTATTAATAACCGTTGTTTATTTTTCAGTTCCGACTGATAAAAATAGCACAGAACCAGCCGTTTCCAGCAATTCAGGATCAAAGGCCAATGTGGATTTCGACCACCTAAGAACTGCAGATCCCGGCACTGGGAAAATTCCATACGGTGCAATAATGAAAGCATACCGTGAATTAAAAGACAGAGGATATTATAAATCAGGAATTTCAAATTTTAAAACAGAAGAAGGAGCTGATGGGTGGCAGCAGATCGATGATTTTTTTCCATCCTTAGCTGTTACAAGAATTGCATTTGATCCTAATAATACGCAAATTTTTTATTTCTGCACCGGCGAAGGATGGTATAATGCAGATGCTGTGCGTGGCGCAGGCGTTTTTAAATCAACAGATGGCGGCGAAAACTGGTCGCAATTAACTTCAACGGATACCACTATATTCGATTATTGTCAGGATTTAGTTGTTCATCCTGTTACCAGTGACGTTTATGTTGCCACACGTTCCAGCGGTCTTCAGCGTTCTACAGATGGAGGTGAAACATGGCAAAAAGTGCTTGCCTTTGGTGTTGGGTCAGTAAAAAACAGTGTTTGCGATATTGAATTAACTGCGGATGGAGGAGTATTTGCATCAATCGGCATTTTTGAAACAGACGGTATTTATTTTTCACCAACAGGCGATGCCGGCACTTTTGTAAAACAAACCACGGGGTTGCCTACTGTGGGTTATTTCCGTATTGATATGGCTACAGCGCCTTCAAACGCGAATGTTGCGTATAGTATTTATTGTAGCTCCACCGACTACAAGGTAAAAGGCATTTATAGAACTAATGATATGGGCATTACATGGACAGAATTAAATATGCCGGGCGGAGATGATCAGCTAGCTGCTTCACAAGCCTGGTACGACCTTTCCATGGCAGTTGACCCCAATAATGAAGATGTAGTAGCAGTTGGTGGCTTGCATATCTGGCGAACCAGGGATGGAGGAGATACCTGGCAACAATTGACCATGGGGGGATTGGATTCTGTTTTATTGCGTTATGTGCATGTCGATCAGCATGAGGTCACTTTCAAAACTTCAGAGGAAGTATATTTTGGCAATGATGGTGGAGTTTGGAAATGCGATGATTTTACTTCAGAAACTCCGTTTATTTATAACAGAAACGATGGTTATAATGTAACTCAATTCTATTCTGTTGCACTTCATCCCTTTGAAAATGTTCAGCAATTGATGGGCGGTACGCAGGATAATGGCACACCCTACGCTTATAACCCTGGTATTGCAGATTTTAAATTTGTTTCTGGAGCAGATGGTGCATTTACAGCATTTAATAAGTTCACTCCTGAAATTTTTTATACGGCTACACAATTGAAACGATTGTATCGTTTTAATAATGGAGGTTTTGAACCACCTGAAGCCATTACTAATCCAAATGTTGAAGATCACAATGTACTTTTTATTAATCCATTTGAGTTAGATGCTTCCGATCCTGAATATTTATTTCAATGCAGCAACAAAGGGTTATGGCGATTTAGCAATGCATCTACCTCTGATACTTCCGGCTGGGCAAAGGCAGCAAATATAAATGGTGTTTTATCCGCTTTAGGCACTTCACCGGCCGCTCCGGGTACAGTTTTTATAGGCCGAAGTTCGGGTGTAGGTGATATTTTCCGTTTGCCTGATGCCTACAACTCCGATGCAACTGCTGTTCCCGCCAATGCCGACCCACTTGATATTTTGCCCGATGCGGGTTTTACGGGAACTATTTATTGTTCGAGCATAGTGGTTGATATTAACGATGCAAACCATGTTATCGTTACCTATTCTAATTATAACCTCAACAGTGTTTGGGAAAGTTATAATGCTTTGAGTGCAGAACCGCTATGGACCAGCATTGAAGGAGATCTGCCCGACATGCCGGTGTATTGGAGTGCAATTCACCCTCTATTTCCTGAAATTGTTTATCTGGCTACTGAAATGGGGGTTTTTTATAGCAATGTTGGGGTGGACTTTCCAATCTGGATACCATGTTCAAGCTTTCCAGTGGTAAGGACAGATATGCTTCGGATCAGGGCAAACGACCTTACAATTGCTGCCGGAACGCATGGCAGGGGAATCTGGCAGGCACAGCTGGATGTTGCAGGGCTCGCCAATGATATAAACTGGCTTGAGCGCGGACCCAATAATGTTGGAGGTAGAACCAGAACTATAATGGTTGATCCGAATGATGTTAGCGGCAAAACAATATGGGCCGGAAGTGTTGCCGGAGGACTGTGGAAAACAACAAATATTGATGCTGTTCCCGTAACTTATCCTGAGCCGGAACCTATATCCATTTCATTGTTTCCTAACCCTGTTTCCGATATAATAAATATTACATTTAATGCGGGAACCAATCAATTGGTAATTATTGAATTGTTGGATATAAATGGAAATAAGATCGATAGAATTATGAACCAAAATCTTAGCGGTAAACAATACATAATTCACAAATTAGTTCCGCACTTAAGCAGTGGAATTTATTTTATCCTGCTGCGGATCGGCGTTCAGCAAAATGTGCGGAAAGTTATAGTGGTGTGATGTTACAGCCATTTTAGGAAATGCATTTTATTAATTTGAATCTTCAATTTATGAATGTAGGTCATTTAAATTATGGTGACTTATATCCCCCTTGAAATCCGTTTGAAAATAATGACATTATCTAATGCCGTGATTGACGCAATATTTTCATAAATCATTTTCTAATTTATATATTTAAAGATTTAATAATTGCTCTATTTATATTCGATCTTTATTAATAATTTTGTCGCTATAAAGTCTGATTATCTCTTTAATATTCGAACTTCCTTTTCATTATGAACGAATTAGTAAAACAGGTGTTTTAATAAAAAGCAGTATATTTACACAAATTTAAAAAGTTCACACAGCCAGGCTGCAAACAGCGGTAGATAAATGAAGCAAAAAGGGAAAGTAAAATTTGTTGACAAGGATAAAACCAAGTTTTACGCAACATTACAAGCAAAAGTAGAAGAATATTTTAAGTCTAATAATATTTCAAAGAATGCAAACGGCACAATGGTGATTAAGTCTGTTGTCCTTTTGTCGTCTTACTTACTTGCCTTTGGAGTTATAATATTCGTTCAACCTGCCCTCTGGGTGAGTCTTTTACTATGGTTTTCCATGGGCATCAGCGCAGCTGGAGTTGGCATGAGTGTTATGCATGATGCGAATCACGGAGCATATTCTTCCAATAAAAAGGTAAATTTTGTCATGGGTCAGTCGCTCAATTTGTTGGGAGGATCTGTCTTTAACTGGAAATTACAACACAATATCCTTCACCATACCTATACGAATGTTGTTCACATGGATGATGATATTGACGATAAGGTAGTAATGCGTTTTTCACCTCATACTGAAGTAAAAAAGTATCATAAGTTTCAATTTTTATATGCGTTTCTTCTTTATTGTGTATTGACCTTGTATTGGGCTGTTGGAAAAGACTTTGTTCAATATGTAAAGTATACTGCAAATGGAGTAAATCCGAATTCAAAAAAAGAGAACAGAGTTACACTGGCAGGAATTATAATCAATAAATTATTTTATTTCTTTATATTTTTGATCATGCCTGCTTTGGTTTTTCATATACCCTTTATTCAGGTGCTGACAGGATTTTTAATTATGCATGCAATTGCGGGTTTAATTTTAACTGTAGTATTTCAGTTGGCGCATACTGTGGAAGGCACAAGTCATCCATTGCCGGGAGTAGATGGCAACATTGAAAACAACTGGGCCATACACCAAATGAATACCACTGTAAATTTTTCCAGAAATAATAAGTGGTTATCCTGGTATGTTGGCGGATTAAATTTTCAGGTGGAACATCATTTGTTTCCCAAAATATGCCACGTACATTATCCGAATTTAGCCCCAATAGTGAAAGAAACTGCCGAAAGTTTCGGAGTTCCCTATTTGGAAAATAAAACTTTTATGTCAGCTTTGCGTTCACATATTTCAACGCTGAATCGTTTTGGTAAAATGCCTGACGTGAACGATGCAATAGGGTAAGGTATTATTTTCTCCAATTAATTTCTCCCTTTTATTTAGTTATTTTTTTCGCTTTAACGTGCCTCTAAAATAGTAACGCGCATAATTTATTTTTTTTGTTATAGGATATATAAATTTATTTCATCAAGCTAATCTTCCCTAAACCAAAGCCAGAATTTGTTTTAATTACCAGGAAATAATTTCCATTGGTCAAGGATAGTTTATTCAGATCAATTTCATAAATATTATCACCTATTTGTGTTTCTTTAATTTCAAAAATGGTAATTTTATCTCCAGCGCTATCAAATAATTCCATAAATACATTTTCGGATTTTATTAAATGATAATTGATCTTAATGGATGAGGAGGTTGGATTTGGTGAAATTTTTAAATCAAATCTACTTCCGTTCAATTGCACAATTCCTGTATTTGTTTCTCCTTCAGTAGCAGCTAAATACTGATTTGCATAAAGTGAAGTATATTCATCAACAATTCCGGAAGGCCATAGTATGATAAGAGAATCAACTACAGTTGCATCTCCCAAACCAAAATGAACTGGCAACATGTTTTGTCCGCAATGACCTGATTGCGCGGAAATATCACGCATTTGCCATATCATTTCTCCATTTATCAATGCTTTAATTTTCACAATAGCGCCAATTGCAGATTTATTGGATACCATTCCAGTGCAATCCACTATAAACCAATTATTGCCGGTTGTTTCATTTTTATATAAGGCATTATTTTGTGCACCGTCATAGCAATTCGCAACGAGAAGATCCATATCACCGTCACTATCATAATCGCCAAATGCATTTCCGTAACTCCATCCCATATCAGTAGTTGTAACATCAGTTGTTACTTCTGTAAATACCCCCGTTCCATCATTCAGATATAAAAAATTATTCCAGGGTCCACCCCAAAATGAATTGGTAACAAACAGATCGAGGTCAGCATCATTATCAATATCTGCAAAATTGCTTCCGAAGGAATTACCTCCGTTATTACAAACAATGTCGCTGCTCAATTTAGTAAAAACATTATCTCCGTCATTTCTGAAAAGTGCATCATTTCCCTGATCATTTGCAAGAAATACATCGAGGTCACCATCGTTGTCAATATCGCCCCAACTGCTGCTCATGGTTGATCCTCCGTCGGTAACTAATGCATTATCAGTGATGGAGGTAAAAGTTTCATCTCCATTATTTCTATATAATCTTTCATGTTGATATGCCTCATTGGTAACAAAAATATCCGCATCTCCATCCATATCATAATCAACCCAATTTACACTACGGGAACTATCATTATCATTCACCATATCACCTTCCGTAATTTTTAAAAAGGATCCATCACCATTATTTTTATATAAATAATTCTTTTTAGTACCTGCACTGTTCGTTACATAAAGATCCACATAGCTGTCATTATTATAATCGCCCCAGCTTGCAGTTTCAGAATAACCGTTATCTTCTACTATTGTTCCAACGGTAACTTGTGTAAAAGTTTCATCTCCATTATTATCATAAAATAAATTGTCGATGCCGTACCAATTCACAACAAAACAATCGATGTCGCCATCGTTATCATGATCTGCCCATGTTGCTCCATCCGAAGGTTTGAGATCGGAAACAATTTCACCGTCTACAACAGTCTCAAAAGTTCCGTCACCCTTATTGATATATAATAAATTATTTTCACCGGGATACTTTCCATTTGTTATTTGTACGTCCTGCCAACCGTCATTATTGAAGTCGATCCAATTGCAGCTTCTGCTGTCTGAAAGTGTATTTACTATATCACCTTCCGTAATTTTTGTGAAATACTGAGCATTTACAAATTGAAAGTTGAGTAGGGCAAAGCCAAGATAGAGTATAGGTTTCCTCATGTCGCGTAATTTTTTAGGAAAGTAAGTATATTTGACTGGATGCAATATCATTTGAATGTCAGTTAACAGATTTTAACTTAGAGTAAATCTGCTTCCTGCAGAATAAGTAAAGCAATTAATATTAGTTTCAATTAACTGCCGTGGTTGTGTGTTTTTCACCAACCACTGAGGGAATCGTGAGTCGTCAATCGTGAGTCCGGTTTTTATGTCCAAGTGAAATCAGGCTATTGAAAGCTAAAATTCTTCAACTTTCAATAAATGATCATTTTCATAATGGACATTTTTTATTAAGATGCCATTCAAATCAAAATATTTCCAGACTCCAACCATTTTACTTTCGAGGTATTCACCGGTTTCAACCAATTTCCCATTTTTGTAAAATTTCCAGTTTCCGGTTAATTCTCCCTCTAAATAGTATCCATCTTTTTTTATTATTCCTGAAGTATCCCATCCATAAAAATTAGTTATCTTACCTTCAATATCATAATTTACAATTGAACTTAAAACACCATTTTTATGAAATGACTTTTCATAAATGCCTACTCCACTTTCAAAATAACCCAAAAGAGAAATAGTATTATTACCATAATAGTCAACTGCAAATCCAGTTATTTTTTCCTGAGTATCACTTACTAACCAGATCGGATTCCTATTTTCAAACGTGAGTGTGAGATTGTTCATACTAATTGTATCCTGAGCAAATAATGTATTACTCAAAACAAATAAGGATAGGATTAAATTAATTAATTTCATAATAGATTTGTTTGTTCAATAATAGGTCTTTTACCTCTAGTGAAACCCTCTTCGGAGCGAGAGCCTCCTATCTCCGATTAGAATCCAGACTTTAAATTTCTTCCGATTTTTTTTTAAATTCCACTATTTGTTTTCCCGTGTCCCGAATCCCGTGTCCCGATACCCATATCCCCTCACCCCTTCAACTTCTTCAATATCTCTGCATAAATTCCATCGGAAGAAATACCGTAACCTGTAACCAAAACTCCCTTCACACCGGTACTTGATTCAATGGCATATACCGTTGCCTCATCCGCAGGATCTGTATTTCCTTCATAGCGATAAACTTCTTTTATATCAAATTCATCTGCTGTGAATTTGCTTCCAACACAACTGATGCAATTTTCTTCCAGATTAAAATCTACAGTATAACCTTGTGCCTTTAATTTGGTGAGTGCTTCGGTTACAGTGGCGTAGTGGTAGGTTGGTTTCATATGTATAGCGAAGTTAATGAAAAATGGAAAGGTTGCTTCGGAGCTTCGCTCCTCGCAATGACTTCTCCTCGCAAAATCGCTTTTGTTTCCCTATTTTTGCCAAAATTTCAGGATACAATGCGGGAAATACGGTTTAGAGAAGCTTTACGTGAAGCCATGAATGAAGAAATGCGCAAGGATGCGAATGTTTTTTTAATTGGAGAGGAAGTAGCTGATTACAATGGTGCTTACAAGGTAAGTCAGGGAATGCTTGAAGAGTTTGGCGCAAGAAGAGTAATTGATACGCCAATCGCTGAATTAGGATTTGCCGGTATCGGTGTTGGAGCTGCTATGAATGGTTTACGACCAATAGTGGAATTTATGACCTTTAATTTTGCTTTGCTTGCCATTGATCAGGTGGTGAATTCGGCAGCTAAAATGTTATCGATGAGTGCAGGACAATTTAATTGTCCGATAGTTTTCAGAGGACCTTCCGGGTCTGCCGGGCAATTAGGAGCACAACATTCGCAAATGTTTGAGAACTGGTATGCAAATGTTCCGGGATTAAAAGTTATATCTCCATCCAATCCTTATGATGCAAAAGGATTATTAAAATCAGCCATAATTGATAACGATCCCGTTATTTTTATGGAGAGTGAGGTGATGTATTCTGAAATGGGAGAAGTACCTGAAGAAGAATATTATATTCCAATCGGGAAAGCAGATGTTAAAAAACAAGGTACGGATGTAACAATAGTTTCCTTTAATAAAATGATGAAGGTTGCATTAAAAGCAGCGGAAGAATTAGAAAAAGAAAACGTAAGTGCAGAGGTTATCGATTTGAGAACTATTCGTCCCCTAGATATTAAAACCATAGTTGAGTCTGTTAAGAAAACCAACAGAATTGTTGTAATTGATGAAAGCTGGCCTTATGGAGGTATTAGTGCAGAAATTGCTTACCAATTACAAAAAGATGCTTTCGATTATTTAGATGCTCCGGTAAGAAGAGTTAATGGTGCAGATACAAATATGCATTATGCACCGAATCTTGTTGCTAATTATTTGCCGGATGTGGCAAAGGTTATTGAAGTGGTGAAGGGGATAATGTATAGGTGAGGTGGATGGTGGTTGTATCATCACCCGCTGGACTTTTTGGATCATTACGTGGGATTGCTTCGTCACTTCGTTCCTCGCAACTTTTTATCGCGAAGCGATAAAAAAAGCCCCGCGGACTTCGAGCGAAATCTTAGCGGGGCTCACATTTGAAAACCCAATTACCCTATAACTTTAAAGACTTAACCCGTAATTATAAATTTTGTTCGGGAAAGTCGCATAAATTCCTTCAATAATTATATTCTTTCCTGCCTTATCCTGCAAAATTTTTGCCAAATCGTTATAATTTGTAATTTTTTCTTCATCAACGGCAGTAATTATAAATCCGGCTCTGATTCTTGTCTGCTGATATATCTTCCCGTTTTTAACTCCGGTAACTTTTACACCCCCATCAATTTTATAATATTCGGCTTCTTTGTAATTAACATCCTCAGTTTCAATGCCTAAACTCTGCACCATTTCATTGGTCTCGCGTTTTACGATTTCAGTATTCCCTTTTTGATTTTTTAAAAGCACAACTAAATTCTTGCGATCCTTATTGCGAATTACATTGACATTTACTTTTTCACCAGGACCATATTTACTTAATTGTTCCTGTAATTCGGGGAATGAATTAATCGGAGCATTGTTGATATGTGTAATAATATCACCAGTTTCTATACCGGCATCTTTTGCTCCTGAACCATCCACCACTGTTGACACATATACACCGCCAAGATCATCCTTTGTTACATCCACCTCAACTCCCAAATAGGCTCTTTGAACTACTCCATATTTTGTAAGATCAGCAACTACCTTTTTTACAATGTTTACCGGTACTGCAAAGGAATAGCCTGCAAATGTTCCTGTAGGGGTGGCAATTGCTGTATTGATTCCAATCAGTTGCCCCTGTAAGTTAACCAAGGCTCCACCACTGTTACCCGGGTTTACGGCTGCATCTGTCTGAATAAATGATTCCACAGGTGTTGACGCATTTTCTCCTAAAATATCTATCTTCCGACCTTTTGCACTAACAATTCCAGCAGTTACAGTTGAAGCAAGGTCAAACGGATTTCCAACCGCCATAACCCAATCACCCACTCTTACAGAATCTGAATCTCCAAATTTGATATTGGGAAGATCTTTCAAATCTACTCTTAAAACAGCTATATCAGTTGAAGGGTCACTTGCAACTAATTCTGCAATTGCCTGATGTCTGTCGAAAAACACAACCTGAATTTTATCTGCATTTTTTACAACATGATAATTTGTTACAATATAACCATCCTCACTTACTATTACACCTGAACCTGATGCTTGTTGATTACCATCACCCCAATTAAAATCGTCGCCAAAAAATTGTCTGAAAATATCATCCTGAGTTCCTGCCGATCCTGTTTGTTTGAAAGTAGTTTTTACATGCACAACAGATGGAGTGGTTAATGCTGCAGCATAGGTGAAATCCACCGGTGCCATACCATGAGGGGCAACAGGGAAATTTGCACTGGTTAATTGAAAGGGATTATCAAGTGAGTTCGATCCACCAAAATCCCCGTTATAAAACTTTTCATACATGGCCAAGGTTGCAATAGTGCTGACAATTGCAATGAGGGCAGTTACAAAGAGATTTTTTACTTTCATAAATGATTTTTTTTATCTTTCTATAATTAACAAATTTCATGCACAAAACGCAAACTGAAAGTTTGTCGTATTTTCGCTAACTATAATTAACGGTTTTAAATGCTTTTAACGTAATTCATGCAAATAAAGTTTTATAAATATCAGGGAACCGGAAACGATTTTATAATATTCGATAACCGCAATAATATAATTGACAGAAATAATGACGCGTGGGTTGCGAAAATATGCGACAGGCGTTTTGGCATTGGGGCTGATGGTGTGATGTTTTTGGAAGATCACAAGGAATATGACTTTCAGATGATATACTACAATGCCGACGGTAGAGAAAGTTCTATGTGCGGAAATGGTGGCAGATGTATGGTAAATTTTGTCAGGATGTTGGGCACAGATAAGGATAAATACCGTTTTCTTGCAGTGGATGGAGTGCATGAGGCTACAATAAATAACGAAATAGTTTCCCTTAAAATGCAAAATGTTGCAAGTGTAATAACCGGTGAAAACATTTGGCAATTAAATACAGGTTCTCCGCATTATATAACTTTTGTGGAGGGACTGGATAAAATGGATATTAAAAAAGCGGGAGCAGTAATTAGGTATAATGAGGCTTTTATGCCTGATGGAATAAATGTGAATTTTTTAGAGGAAAGAAATGGCGCTCTTTATATAAGAACCTATGAACGCGGAGTTGAGGATGAAACACTGAGTTGTGGAACCGGCGTAACTGCAGCAGCGATATGTTATGCATTGAAAAAACAAGTTAGCACCGGCACGCATATAGTGGAGCTCAAAACCATGGGTGGACCTCTGCAGGTTGCACTGACTAAAACTGCTCAAAATAGTTTTGAAGATATTTGGCTCATTGGACCGGGAGAACTCGTTTTTGAAGGACTCGTTAACTACCCCTGAGCAAATCAAAACTCATAATCGTTCCCATTTCTTAATACTTCTTTAACTTGTAGATATAAAAGGCTATCTTTGCACGTCCAAATTTTTAACCGCACAGATGGAGAGTCATGATCAAATACTACAAAAAAACAGATATTGGGATTGTAGAGATCGAAAGGCCTGAAAAAGACTGCTGGATAAATGTACACCCTCCCTTCGACCATAAGCGCCTTGCAACATTAAGCAACGCCATTGATATTCCGATCGATTATTTATTAGACTCCATTGATATAAATGAGCGCTCCCGCTTTGAACAGGATGATAATGTGAAGCTGATCGTGATCAATATTCCTATTGAAAATGATATGGAAAACAGTATTGACAATGATGCATTTTATATCACTATTCCAATTGGTATTATTCTTACCAACGACTATAATATTATTATTAGTTCTGCTCAAAATAAAGTAATAGACTGGTTCTTTTCCATTGCAATAAAACATTTATCGCCTAATGAAAAGGAAATGATCGTGATGAAGATATTTGAGAAAAATGTTTTTTATTTTATTCAGTATCTGAAC
>JAYSYX010000145.1:0-12014 GCA_043727235.1 Bacteroidota bacterium | reverse complement strand
AACGTCAAATTAATTTACTTCTTCAACCTCAATTACTTCAAAATTTACTACTTTTTCAATAACACCATCATTAGAGATAATAACTGCACCAATTTCTTCTGTTTTTTTATTTAGCCATATTTCAATTCCGTCCCAATTATCTCCGCAGCGATTGGTGATCTTTCCTCCATCAATAATTAATTTGCCGCCTGGTTTAACAATAATTTTTGCCTGTTCGGGTAATGAAACAATACTTTTAATAGTTAAAGTTGCTCCATTTCTTATCTCAATATCTCCCCAAAGATCCTTTATTCCATTCCAAACAATAGTTTGATTTTTTGTTATTACTACTCTGTCAAAAGCATGATACTCGCACCAATAAGGAATTACATATTTTCGTGCACCATCTGATTCTTTTGCAAAATGATATTCCATTTTTCCGATCTGGCATGGACTTACTGCCTGTTGACTCCAATTATAATCCATCATATTATTACTGATAACTCCATCACATGGAGCTTTACCTGTTTCACTCCAACAGCCGGGATTTTTTGGTGTATCATCACATCCGTCGTCCCAATTCCAGGTATGGTTTAATCCAAAACTATGTCCGAGCTCATGATTCATTAATTTAGAAAGAAAATATGCGTCATGTGTAAATGGAGTTCCGTCATCTCGGTATTTAACCATGGTTGATTGCAAATGCATACTGAACAATTTGATGCTTCCACCAAATGAAATTCCGGATAATGTTCCTCCACCATAAGTCGGTGAATCAAGACTATCGGGTACATGTTCCATTAAAAATATATTGAGAACAGAATCATTGCCAACACCATATTTTTTCAAAACAGTTTGATCACTCAATGATGCATATCCCTTTTTTAAGCTGCGATTCCAAAAACAAAGAGAATCATTTTTATGAAAATAAATTGCATCCTGTCCCGTTTCGGCATCCTTTGCTAAAACTACGCGTATCCCTATTGGTAGAACTTCTGTCAGATTTCCCACCGGTAAATTCATTTTATGATTATTTGACCATCGATAATTACTTTGGTCCACCATGTCGCGACAGAATTTTTTACCTGCAGTTTCGTCAAAATTTCCAGTCCCATCACTTCTTTGCATGATATGGAAATTAATTCTGACGTAACGTATCTGAGATGCTTGTGGAAATCCGGGATCCGGAATATAATTGGTCACCTTTTTAAATTCAGGGTCTACATAGGGTATCTCCTCCCTTATTATATCGGAGTTTCCTGCATATTTTATAATGAAATTACTGCAAGAATTCAGGGTAAAAAGCGCAATTAAGACAAATAGTAGTTTCACCGGATCAATATTTACGTAATTTTGTGCCATGTTTGCTAAGTACAGGCACTAAAATACAAGAAATATCATGAATAGATTATCCGGAGTTTTAATATTGATTTGCATTTTTGTTCTCACTTCATGCAACAAAAAGGAAACTGAGTTAAAACAAATTTATACAGCTTCAGCAGAAATGGACAGTATTTTGCGCACAAATGAGGTGCTTTCTGTAAAACATCGCGTAATGGCTGAGGACTTAATTGAGGAATATATGGCCTTTGCCGATAGTTATCCGGAGGATTCTTTAGCTCCACAATTTATTTTTAAATCGGCAATGTTATATCATTTTATTCCCTTTTACGATAAAGAACTAGTCGCTTTGGAATTATTGGCAGAGCGTTATCCGAAGTCGGAGTATGCTCCGCAGGCGTTGGTTACCGCTGCAAGGGTAAGTGAGGAAAACATAAATAATATTGAAAAAAGTATTTCCTACCTTCAGCAACTAAAAGAAAAATACCCGGAAAGTCCTTATGCCACCAACATTGATCTTCAAATTGAATATGCAGGTGATGATGAAGCTTTATTGGATGCGATAATGGAAAAAAACGGAGTAGATCTTGATTCGTTGCTCGATGCAACAGATTCAATTGATACTGTGAAAAAGTGAGCGGGCAATTAATTTTCGCAATTCCTCTTTTTTAATATCCTGATATAATTTTCCTTCACGTGCGTAACTAATTTCTCCGGTAGCTTCAGAAACAATAATACAAGTTGCATCACTTTGCTCTGTAATTCCCAACCCACTTCTGTGGCGAAGTCCGAATTTTGAAGGAAGATCAGGATTATCTGACAAAGGTAAAACGCATTTTGCAGAAGCTATTTTGTGATCAGCAATGATTAAAGCGCCATCGTGCAGAGGGCTGTTCTTATAAAAAATGCTCTCAATAATATCTTTTGTTATCATGGCATTTATAGGAATTCCGGTATTTTGATAAAATCGCAAATGGGAAGTTTGTGGAATTACGATCAAAGCTCCGGTTTTCATGTTGCTGAGGTTCAGGATCGCATCTGTTAATTCATTTACTTCTTTATGATTATATTCTCCTGCACGTATTTTTTTTAAACTCATGGATCGCCAGAATTTTACCTTTCTGAAATCGCTGCTTCTCCCGACATATAATAGAAAGCGCCGTATTTCCGGTTGAAAAACGATAAGGAGGGCAATTACACCTACGTTAATAAAAGCACCCAATATTTCACTCATCAGGCGTAATTCCATTGCTTCAGTAACAAGACTCAAAACATAGATCACGATCAATCCTATGAAAATGGAAAAGGCCAAACTTCCCTTCACCAATCTATACAACTGAAATAAAATAAATGCAACTAACAATATATCGATAACATCGATAAAAGTGACCTCCAGGAAACCGATCTGAATTTGAAGCATTATTTTTTATTTTAACTATGGGCTAAGATATACAACTGTTTAATAATTTGAAATTAATATCGATTTCTAACTTCATTTTAAACATCCTTATCTTGGTAATTGATTCCTTTACTTATTAAATTGCGAAAATATTTTGATCACTTCAACAGCTTCCTTAACATCGTGCACTCTTAAAATATCGGCACCCTTCAATAACAATATTGCGTGTAGGGCAGTGCTTCCGTTCAACGCTTTTTCAGGATTCACTTTTAAAACTTTGTTTACCATGCTTTTTCGTGATATGCCAACTATCACAGGCAACCCTATCGTTTTAATAAATTCAAGATTCTTTGCAAGTAAATAATTGTGCTCTACTGTTTTTCCAAAACCGAAACCGGGATCTATAATGATATCACTTATTCCCATGGATCTGAGGGAATTTACCTTGTTGATAAAAAAATCAAATACTTGTTTGGTAACATCTTCATATTGGGGTTCTATCTGCATGGTTTCCGGTGTGCCCTGCATGTGCATCAACACATAAGGCACTCTTAAATCGGCAGCTACCTTCAGAATTTCATTATCTACTTGTCCTGAAGAAACATCATTTATCATATTTACACCGGCGTTAATTGATTCGCGTGCAACAATGCCATAAACAGTATCAATGGAAAGAGGTATATCTATAAATTCCTTTCTTATAGCCTTAATTATCGGAATTACCCGCTGCAGTTCCTCTTCAGGAGAAATAGTTTTTGCACCTGGTTTTGTACTCATGCCACCAATATCAATAATGTTGGCACCTTCATATATTAACCGTTCTGTGTGGCGTAAAGCTCCGGCAATGTCAGTAAAGTTTCCACCATCATAAAACGAATCGGGTGTAACATTTAAAATACCCATTACCGCAGGTGTGGATAAATCCAGCAAACTATCACCTAGCAGTAATGTTTTTTTAGGGTAGAAATAAGTAGTTTTGTCCATATTTTTTAACGCCAGAATAAATTCAGCAGTGTCGAAAACAAATATACAATATGACGGGGCAGTAGAGGGGTGCCGGAACATTTTCATAAAAAAAATCAAAGATTATGGCACCTCATGGCGCATTTTAAGACCCCAATCCATCACAGACCAGATATTTATTAAAGCTCAGCGTATTCGTACTATTGAACAAACAGGTACAAATAAGGTGAATGAAGGCATAGAGGATGAATTCAGAGGGATTATTAATTATGCGGTAATCGCCTTGATACAATTACAGCTTTCGGAGACCGAACCAATGCAGTTAGCAGCAGATCAGGCATTAGAATTATACAACGAACAACTTACAGAAGTTAAATCTTTAATGGAAGATAAAAACCATGATTACGGAGAAGCCTGGCGCGATATGAGAATACCCTCCTTTACAGATCTGATTCTGATGAAAATTTTACGCGTAAAACAAATAGAGGAAAATGACGGTATAACGCTGATATCAGAAGGTGTAGCCTCTCATTACATGGATATGATAAACTACTCCGTTTTTGCATTGATTAAACTCAAAGAAAATGAAAAATAGCATTTTGTGGTTTTGCCGGATATTCGTCGGCGGCTTATTTATTTTCTCAGGACTTGTAAAAGCAAACGATCCTGTAGGATTTGGAATTAAGCTCGAAGAATATTACGATGTATTTGCCGAACGATGGTCGTGGACCTCCTTTCTGTTTAAGGCTGATTGGGTTTTAGATACCATTAATTTACAGGCAGTTTTTTTAACAACACTGGAAGTTGCATTGGGAATTGCTTTAATATTGGGTTTATGGAAAAATATTACCGCCTGGTTATTATTATTACTCATCGCTTTTTTTACCTGGCTTACAGGATATTCTGCAATTACCGGTTCAGTTACAGATTGTGGTTGTTTTGGTGATTTTATTCCTCTCACGCCATGGCAATCATTTTACAAGGACCTTGTATTGATATTTTTGATCATTATTATTTTCGTTTTGCGGAAAAATATTAAACCAATTTTAAAACCACTTCCTTCCTTTTTGATCTTTGTGCTGGTGACAGGATTTGCATGGTGGGTTAATTCAACTGTTTTAAAGCATGATGTGTTTTTCGATTGGCGGCCATATGCAATAGGTAATAATATCCCGGAATTAATGGTCATCCCTCCAGATGCGGAAAAGGATATTGTTGAAATGAATTATCACTATTCTAATGTTAAATCCGGTGAAAAAATTAAGCTGAAATTTTTAAACACCGAACTCAGCGATAAAAACAACATGGCGGAACTTACAAAGTATTCCAACGATAAGGTAAATTGGAAATTGGATACTTCATATACAAAAATTAAAGTGAAAGGATTCCGGCCAAAGATCATTGATTTTGCCGTTTCTGATGAGAGTGATAATTATATTACGGATAAGATCCTGAACAATCCGGATTATACGATTATGGTTGTTTCCGCACATTTTGATAAAACAAGTGAAGAGGGTTGGAATAAAATAAATAGCATGCAAAAGGATGCAGAAAAAGAGGGATTATTCACTTTTGCCTTAGTAGCAGAAAGCAGAGATGCAATTGAAACTTTCCGCCACGAGAACCAATTGGCCTTTCCATTTTATACAGGTGATGGTAAGGTGTGTTTAACTATAGGCAGAACAAATCCCAATATCGTTCTTTTACAAAACGGAACTGTAATTGATAAATGGAGCTGGCGCGATCTACCTACTTTTAATGAAATTAAGGCAGAACATTTTAAAGACAGGGCTGCAGTTGAATTAAAACCCCTAACGGATGAAATGTTTATGGTGGGAGAAAATGTTTTACCCAAGATCATAAACTCCAAAGAACCCTATAATGAATTCTTTTTACAGGATAGCACAGGAGAGGATGTTACAGCCTTAACATTAAATGATTCTACTGTAATAAATATGGTTATAATAAATGAACTCGGGCAAGATAAACTTACAGGAGATAAATGGAATGCGATACTTACAGAGATGAGAAAATTGGATTCAACAGGGCAAAAATATTTTGTTGTGAGCTCAGGATCACCCGATATTCTTGTGTTGATGAAAAAAGCTTCTGGATTGAACTACGATTATTTTGTTTGTGATAAGGATGTATTACATAAGATCATGAAGGAAAATACCGGGATTGTTTCCATAGAAGCAGGGACTGTCAGAAGAAAAGTGGTGGAAGACGCATTGTTATAAAATAATATTTTTAAAATTGTTGTAGTAATTTTATTAACCCATTCAATATGAGCAATTGATAAAATTTATTTTCAAACGTCTTCTGTATGGATTATTTGTTTTGCTTGGGGTGGTGATAGTTGTTTTCTTTTTATTTCAACTTACACGTATCAATCCGGAACGTCAGATAGCAGGAGAAAAGGCAGATAAACAGACAATTGAAAATATTAAAAAGGAGTTGGGTTTAGATCTGCCTGTTGGGAAACAATTACTAGTATATCTCAACGATATTTCTCCGCTTAGTTTTCACAATAATGTAAACCCTGATTCGAGATATTTTTTAAATAAGGAAAAGTATGAATATAATAAGATCTTATCTATTGGTGCCACTTCTTTTGTTGTAAAAAAACCATTTCTAAGCCGCTCCTACACCAGTAAACGCAGAGTGAGTGAAATATTATCGGAGCGTATTCCTAATACACTTGTTTTGGCTTTAACTGCCATGTTGTTTGCAACCGTTATGGGTATTGTTTTTGGTGTGGCCGCTGCAATTAAACCCAATTCGCTGCTCGACAGAGTTTGCACCGCAGTTAGTGTTTTAGGAATTTCATTTCCGTCCTTTTTTGTTGGCATTATTCTTCAATTGGTATTTGCTTATTTGTTAGCTTCAGTAACGGGATTAAATATGACCGGTGATCTTTATGTAACGGACGGCTACACCGGAGAAAAATATCTGGAACTCAAAAATTTGATACTTCCCGCATTTGCACTTGGAATCCGACCAATTGCAGTTATTACGCAATTAACAAGAAGTGCTATGATTGATGTAATGCACAATGATTATATCCGAACGGCGAGAGCTAAAGGATTAAATGAAAATACCATCTTATTTAAACACGCATTAAAAAACGCCTTGAATCCAGTTGTAACCTCCGTTTCAGGTTGGCTGGCTAGTTTACTTACAGGTGCTTTTTTTATTGAGGCTATATTTAATTACAATGGCATAGGTTATGAAACTGTAAATGCATTAAAAACCTTCGATTATCCTGTTGCTATGGGCGCTATTTTATATACCGCAGTTATTTTTGTTGTTATTAGTATTTTAGCAGATATTTTATATTCGGTAATAGATCCCCGTATTCGAATTTCATAATATGAGAATTTATCTTTTGGGTTTTATGGGTTCAGGTAAATCTACTTTCGGAAGAAAACTTTCCGAAAAGCTGGATTACACACTCATGGATATTGATCAGGTTATGGAAGTGGTGGAGAAGAAAACTGTGAACGCAATATTTCAGGAAAAAGGAGAGGAGTATTTTCGTCGTCTGGAGGCAGATATTTTACACTCCTCTGTTTTACATAAAAATGCAGTTATTTCCTGCGGGGGCGGCACCCCATGTTACTTCGACAATATGGATTGGATGAATGAAAGAGGTTTAACAATCTATTTAAACATGCCACCGGAAATATTATACGGCAGATTAAAAGAAAGAAGAGCTAAAAGACCATTGATCGCAAATCTTACTGATCCGCAATTAAAGGATTATATATTTCAGAAATTGTCAGAACGTGAAATATTTTATCTACAATCAAAAATGATAATTGATGTTTCGGCAATGGAAACTAAGGACAGGATAGAATTGGTAAAAATGCGTATGCTTGCTGAATATTAAGATAAATAAATTCCGTTATTTTCCGAATCACTTAAGATCACCTTGATATGCTCATGTATAGTGGTGCTGAGTGATAAGCCCACGTAGTCAGGGCTCACCGGAAATAATTTGTGTTTGCGTTCAACGAGAACGGCGTTTCGAATCTTTTTTGGTGAAAAGCTCAAAAGTGGTTTTATTGCATACAGTAAGGTTCTCCCGGTATTTGCCACATCATCAATTACAATAATAACTTTGTTATCAATTTCTTCTTCTGTAAGATTTAATTCCACAGCACTGTTTCCCGGATCATTTTTATCTAATTCAATATGTGTCAATAACAGTTTTGCTGATATGATCTTTTTTAATTCGTTATATAACAACTCAGCAAATGTATATCCTTCTGTCGTTTTACAAATTCCTGCAAGTACAATTTCCGATTCCTCGTAATTGTCTTCAGCTATCTCGTAAGCTATGCGTTTTATTTTTTGATTTATCTTTTCCGCAGAAACAATTTTTGTAAGTATTTGTTCCATATTATTTAATTACTGTTATTGTTTTTGAAAACCGTGTATCCTCGTTATAAATTAACAAATTATATATACCGGCAGGAAATCCAGAAATATCCAATACGGTATCCCCATCATTGCTTAGTGTATTTATAACACTATGCCCCGTAATATTACTAAGCACAATTCTACTTTCAGCAGAAATTCCATCAATATGCAGTGAACCGGATGCAGGATTGGGATAAACATTGATCATTTTTTCTTCTTCCATAAAATCTTTTAATGGTAAGGTGGTAAAAGTGAAAGTATCGCTCCAATTACTTAATCCATAGGTATCACAAAAAGCTCTAACAGTGCAGGTATACGTTGAATTAGGTGTTAATGCGTTTAAGATCTTTGAATTGCTGAACGCTTTAATTTTAGATGTAGCACCACCAACTTTATGATAACTTATCTGATAAGCGACCGCATTAGGTATCAGATCCCATTTGATCAAAGCTTTGGTAGCCATCACATTTAATAATTCTATATTTTGTGGTGGATCTGTGTAATTATCTTCTTCACATCCCCAATCGCCGGTAAGTGTTCTGAAGGCATCAGCTTTTCCATATCCCCACCTGTTATTCGGCAGATCTTCACCGGTAAATGCATCAGATCTCCCCTGACTCAAAATCGCATCCTTTATCTCTGCATAATTTGCTTCCGGATTTTTTTGAAGATATAAAGCGGCAATGCCTGCAACTTCCGGACTTGCGAAAGAAGTTCCGTTATAAATATAATGTTGACCGTCCAAAGAAATGTAAGTGGCAAGCCCAAGACCTATTAACCAATCAGTCAAGACTGTTGAACCGGCAGCCAAAACCCTGCATCCCGGAGCGCATATATCAGGTTTTATTCTGTTGTCGCGGGTTGGGCCATGACTTGAAGAAATATAAAGATCGCTTACCGGATCAAAGAAATTTGCAATTACTCCGTAATAGTTCGTCATGGTATCGCGGTTCACGTAATTACCCACGGCAATAACATGGTCACTACATTGCCAGTAGCTAACAATAGTTTGATCAAGATCGGGTAACTTGTAATTAATTATTTCGGGCAAGGTTCCCACATCGGGTAGGGAAGTTGTTACATAATTGGAAAATCCGGTTGCAGCTTCCGTGCTCCAAACATCAAAATGTCCTGAACCACTTGTGCTGAGCCTCCAATAATAAGTTGTAACATCGGGAGTAATAACAAATTCAATGAGATATCTTCCTTCCAATAATTGAGCATAAATCTGTATATACCCTGCTCCGGGAATTGTATAAAAAGAAGAATCAATTATATCTGTATCAAAATTAAAATCACTTGTTATATTAAATACCGGAGTTGAACCAATACTTGCGAAACCTGTCGGATTATCGGCACTAATTCTAAAGTCTACATTATTAAAATCAGCAGTATCGGCCCATAATTGCCAATAGGCAAGATTCGTATAACTCAATTTTTTAAACCAGGTAAATTGTTCAATTTCGGTCACATCGTATCCAAGGTGAAAGGCCAAATTACCTGCATTTCCGGCAGCAGCCACAAACGCTCTGCCGTTTTGCGCCTCAATAAGTTCATCCAAAGCCTGAGAGGTAAGGTCAAGCCCATCGTGCGAACCTGCATAAGAGCCATAACTGGTATTAATCACGCAGGGTTTATTTAATGCATTTGCACGGTCATAAATATAGGATACCGCATCAACGGTATTTGACAGATAATCGCTTTCAAAATCTAATGCAACCAGTATCAGGTCTGCATTTGGTGCTACTCCTCTGTATTTGTTGGAAGCATTTCCACTGGAGGCTGCTACACCGGCAACCCCGGTTCCGTGACTGTAATTTTCACCATCATAATCATTGCTGGTGCAAGTTCCATTGGCAATCATAGAGCTGTCGCATTCTATACCGTATCCATATTCCAATGGAGCTGTGCCGTCGGTGGAATTTTGATCCCACACATATTTGATTCGGGAATTTCCTTCCGAATCGGTAAAATCCGCATGGTCAATATCAAAAGGTGCATCAATAACGCCTATAACAACACCACTTCCATCATATCCCTGATCGAGAGGCCACATGCCAAAATATGCAGAATCCACATTATTGTGCTTCACCATCACATCATTAAGTAGGGTGAGTTTTGCTGTTGGAATATCAATTACTTCAACAAATGATTCTCTGTTTAACAGCCTGATTTCACTCACCGATAAATTTGCAGAAACAATGGATTTTGTTGAAAATTTTACCATTCCATTGGCGTTTCGAATTAAATTTTCAATTTGCTGTACATCTCCCTTTACTAAAACAGGAACAAATTCTTCCGGATTGCGTTTGGCTAATTCATGATATGCAGAGAGCGTAATCTTGTTCTTAACCGTTTTATTTTGCGTTAATCCGCAAATCGGCAAGACAAAAAACAACAGAACCATCAGTTTTGAGATCATAACTGTGTATATTAATTATTACAGTCATAAAATTACACTTAATTTAGCAACCGTCTAAACTTCGCGTATGGATTTGGTTTTACAAATAACCTTTGCTTTGATATTTGGTGTTTCCGCCTGGGTGGCAGGTAAAAGATTTGCTTTCATCAGAAGGAATATTTTTCTGGGAAGGGCAGAAGAATTAAATGATAATCCGGCTCTACGTTGGAAAAACATGACACTTTTTGCACTTGGGCAAAAAAAAATGTTTCGCAAACCATTACCAGCTGTTTTACACTTATTTATTTACGTAAGTTTTGTTATTGTAAATATTGAAGTTATTGAGATTTTAGTTGACGGTATTTCGGGAAGTCACCGTTTTTTTGCTCCTTATCTCGGTGGGTTTTACACCTTTATGATCGGTATAATCGAATTGCTTGCATTGCTTGCTTTAATAGCTACAATTATATTTTTGATCAGAAGAAATATATTAAAAATACAACGTTTCACTCAACCTGAATTAAAAGGCTGGCCATTTAAGGATGCAAATTTTATTTTACTGATGGAATTTATTCTGGTGATCGCAATTTTGACCATGAATGCAACGGATGTGCAATTACAGAATTTAGGAGCAGCACATTATCCTGATACCGGTAAACTTATCGTATCGCAATTTACCAGTGGATTATTTTCAGGTGTTTCCCTCAACTCTTTAATTATTTTGGAACGTGTTGCATGGTGGTTGCATATTATAGGTATTTTGTTTTTTCTGAATTATATTCCTTACTCTAAACATTTACATATCATACTCGCATTTCCCAATTCATGGTATATGCGTTTAAAAAATAAAGGTATAATTGAAAATATGCCTGTTATTATGAATGAAGTTAAAACAATGGTGGATCCAACAGCGCAGGTTTCTGTAATTACCGATCCTCCTAAAACATTTGGTGCTAAGGATGTTACTGATCTCAGTTGGAAACATTTATTGGACGCTTATTCCTGTACTGAATGTGGAAGATGCACTGCAGCATGTCCTGCAAATATTACAGGTAAAAAATTGTCTCCGCGCAAAATAATGATGGATACGCGAGACAGGCTGGAGGAAGTTGGATATAATATTTCAAAACACGGAAAAGATTTCGTTGATAATAAATCGCTTTACGGTGATTATATTACTTCAGAGGAACTTCGCGCATGTACAACTTGTAATGCATGTGTGGAAGAATGTCCTGTAAACATAGATCCCCTGAGTATAATTATGGAATTGAGAAGATATGCAATAATGGAATTAAGTGATGCTCCACCCGAATGGAATGTTATGTTTAACAATATGGAAAATAACCAGGCTCCATGGCAATTTAATCCTGCCGACAGAATTAAATGGGCGGAGGAAATTAAATAAGTGCTATTTACAAAGAATTCAAAATATCATTGAATAAAGATGAATAAAGAAATAAATAAAGTGCAGATCATGGCTGAATTATTTGCCAATGGTGAATCACC
>JAYSYX010000144.1:0-1826 GCA_043727235.1 Bacteroidota bacterium | reverse complement strand
TATTTCATGACGCTTATTCATCTCAAAACAGAAATTAATGCGAAAATTGAAATATGTTTTGATGTGTCAAGAAATGTTGATATACATATATTATCTACAAAAAAGACCAGGGAAGAAGCAATTGGGGGAAGAATAACGGGTTTATGTGAATTAGGTGATACCATTACATGGCGCGCAACCCATCTTGGGATCAGACAAAAACTCACTGTTAAGATCACACAATTTGATCGGCCCAATTATTTTGAAGATACCATGCTGAAAGGCGCATTTAAATCAATGAGACATCAACACTTTTTTGTAGAAAAAAACGGAATAACCATTATGCAAGATGAATTGGAATACAGCGTTCCATTGGGGTTTATTGGGGAAATTTTTGATAGAATGTATCTCAAAAAATATATGCGGCAGTTTTTAATAACAAGAAATGAGGTGTTAAAATTTGCAGCGGAAAATAAAAATGATTTATAAGCACCTGGGATTTTCAATTCGTATTTTAATCCTGAAGCTGCCGTTTATATAATTGCAACGCATTTTCAATTCCAAAATATAATGCATCACTTATCAATGCGTGACCAATGGACACTTCGGCGAGTTGGGGAATATTTTGTTTGAAAAATTTTAAATTGGTAAGGTTAAGATCATGACCTGCATTTATTCCTAATTCTAATTTATGCGCCTGCTCAGCGGCTGATATATAATTATATATTGCTTTGTGTTTATCTGCATTATATTCCTCCGCGTAAGGGCCGGTATAAAATTCTATGCGATCGGTTCCGCTTAATGCTGCGGCTTCAACTTGTGGTAATTCCGGATTTAAAAACAGAGAAACACGAACTCCATATGATTGTATCGTTGTAATAATTTCTTTTAATTGTTGCATATTCTTAATTACATCCCAACCTGTATTGGAGGTAATTACATTTGGGGGATCGGGCACCAATGTTGCCTGGGCAGGTTTAATGTTTTTTATCATCTCCATAAAACGCTCATCGGGATATCCTTCAATATTAAATTCGGTAGTAACTACTTTTTTCAGATCATATACATCTTGCAAAGTTATATGTCGTTCATCAGGTCTGGGATGAACTGTAATTCCATCAGCACCAAATCGTTCGCAATCGATGGCAAATTGCACAACGTTGGGAATGTTACCACCGCGGGCATTGCGAAGGGTTGCGATTTTGTTGATGTTGATTGATAATTTTGTCAAAGGGAGTCTATACTTTAGTATGTAGTAGATAGTATATAGTAGTTAGATATCGTTCTCAGGAAGATTTTGAAAACACTGGAAATTCTAGATTTAAAAATAGCAGTCAGTAATTCGAGGGTCCCCTCTAACTACTAACTACTATATACTACCGTCTCATTAATACCGGTAGTATTCAGGTTTATAGGGGCCGTTTTTGTCGACACCGATATAATCTGCTTGTTTATCATTTAATACTTCTAGTTGAACGCTTAATTTTTTCAAATGCAAACGAGCAACTTTTTCATCGAGATGTTTTGGCAAGGTGTAAACTTTATTTTCATATTTATTGCCATGCACCCACAATTCTATTTGTGCCAAGGTTTGATTTGAAAATGAATTCGACATTACAAAGGATGGATGCCCCATTGCGCAACCTAAATTCACTAATCTTCCTTCTGCCAATAAAATAATATCCTTTCCACCGATGGTATATTTATCAACCTGAGGTTTTATTTCTTCTTTGGAATCCATGTAATTAGTGTTCAGCCAGGCAACATCTATTTCATCATCAAAGTGACCGATATTACAAACGATTGCATTATGTTTCATCAATTTAAAATGATGACCAACAATTATG
>JAYSYX010000143.1:0-12084 GCA_043727235.1 Bacteroidota bacterium | reverse complement strand
TTTTCACTTCCTTGTTGCAGGAGAAAAGAATTAACGTTATTCCAAAAAGGATATAAGAGACTGGATATTTTTTAAGCATATAGAATAACAAAATTAATCATTTTCTGATTTTTTGCTGAAATGGCATTTAAATTAAAATGTTTATTTTATCCACCTCCTGAGCATATATGGCAATAAATACACATCGGGCCACACGGCAGAAAATAGAGTAATACCTGTTAATAATCCAATATTAAAGATTGCTGCCGTAGGGGAGATGAGTAATATCATAAAACCAAAAAATAAGATCACCGACATACTGAAAACGGCTTTCCCGGTTTCCTGAAAAGTATTTCGGATAGCCTGCTCCGTGGAAAATCCTTTTTGTTTTTCAATTCTGAATTTAGATAAAAAATGTATGGTATCATCAACTGCAATTCCATAGGAAATTCCGAATATTATAGATGTAGGTGCATCCAATTCAATATTTAGCAGTCCCATTATTCCTGCGCATACTACCAACGGAATAATATTGGGAATTATGGATATTATCACCATTTTCCAGTTGCGAAACATAAAAGCCATTACTATACCAATACAAACAAATGCTAAAAGCACCCCGCTGATAATATTTTTGCGCAAATACTCCGTGTTTTTATCGAAAATAATTCCGGTTCCTGTAACAGTAAAATCAACAATTTCCGGGTCGGTATTTTGTGTAATAAATTCGCTTATCTTTTTCTGAACAAGGCGAATACTATCCGTACCTGCGTCACTTAAAAATCCGCTAATTCTGCCATACTTTTGATCCTCAGAAATTAATACATTTAATTCACTTAATCTGATTCGTTTAAGATCTCTGTTAAATATTGCATACATGTTTTCATCATCCGGTAATTTATAAGCCGAGGGGTCATCGCCATTATAGGCTCGGTTTAAACTTTTGTAAACCATGGTGATGCTTTGCAGTCCATTAATTATCTCGAATTGTTTTACGAAAGTTTCTACCTTTTCAATTTCACGCAAAACAGGAGGATCGGTTATTGTATAATTATTTTGTGATTGTGCTGCAATTTCGAAGGGTCGGAATCCGTTGAAATTTTTTTCAAAAAAATGAAAATCTTCGGTCACCTTTGCATTTTTCGGCATACCTGCTTCCAGATGAATATCCGTTGTAATTTGGGTCATACCATAGGTAAATATCAATAAAATAACAGCACTGATGGCGAGCATTTTTCTCGTGTGGTCTTTACCTGAATTATAAATGATCTCTACAATTCCACTCCATTTATTTTCACCCTCAATTCCAAATTTATCCAATTGTTTAAGCGTGAATAATTTTAGTAATGGACTTATTAGAAATAACACAACAACATACACAAGCAAAACGCCGAGTGCCGATAAGACTCCAAAAAAACGAATGGGCGGTACATTGGAAGTTAACATAGTTAAAAAACCTATGGCAGAAGTAACTGCAGTTAATAAAGTAGCAAAACCGATGTCGGAAAGTGTTTTAAATAATGCAATTTCGCGTTTATTATTCTTTCGCAACTCTATGATATATTTTCCCAAAAAATGAACAGCATCAGAAATTCCTATAATAATAATTACTATTGGAAATAATGTGCTCATTACATTTTGTTCTATTTGTGTAAAGCCCAATAATCCTGTAAAAATTATCAGTGAAATTGCAACAGTTAACATAGATAAAATTACTGCCCATATCTTTCGAAATAATATAAATGTTACAATTGCCACAAGTAATACACTCAACAAAGAATAGATCAAAAATTCTTTGCGCTGAAGTTTTACCAATTCAACCTGAAAATTTGATTTTCCAAGCAGGTGATAATCAGAAATTCCTGATTCAAGAAGACCTTTTTTTACATCATCAATAAATAAAGCAGATTGTTCCTGACTAAGCGTATCATCCGTTTTAATAAATATTATTGTTGTACTGAAATCCTCAGAAATTAATTTCCCCGATATTCGTTCATCCAAATGAATTCGGCTGCTGTCGTCAGTGTATTTTTCCGGTTCATTAATATGCAATGCGGGATAATCGATAAAACCAAAGGGCGATTTTATAAAATAATTAAAATTTGCCAGGGAATAAACTCGTTTAGTGAAATCTGATCTTTGAATTTTAACTGTTGCAGAATCAAGTGAGCGTAAAAAGTTTGTTTCAAAAACGCCCTGTTCCGGTTTAAAACCCACCAATAAAAAATTATCATCATGTTCAAACTGATCTCTGAAGTTGTAGTAAAAATCTAGATCGGGATCTCCTTTGGGGAAAAAGTCTTCGTAATCGTAAGAGAATTTGAGTTGAAAAGTAAAATAAACACAAAGTGGAATAAAAATAACCAGAAACACCAAAATGTATTTTGGGTTAAGGCCGGCTACAAATTTCCAAATATTGAATTTCAACGGGATAATCTGATTTAATTGCAAAATTGGTCAATAAAAGGCAGCAAAAGAACACAAACTCTATCAGCAGAATGTAAAAATTTACTTTTTGTTCATAACTGACCGACTAAAATTTGCATCTAAATAAATGTTACCATACCTTTATAAGGCATTTTACATTTCTGTTAACTTTAAACGAAACATGCTTATGAAGCAAATTGTACAAAAGCTTACACTGTCCCTCCTCCTTGTTTTCGCTACTACTGCGCTGGTTACAGCTCAAACACCCGAAAAAGGGAAGGCAACCATCACTTCCGATCTCGTTATTTTACTAGATGTTTCAACACCTTTGGTTGCTGATTACGTATTCGACATCAGTCCAATATCTTTTAAGGATCAGGCTGCTGCAGAAAGATATTTCAGCTTATGTCGCGATAATATCGTTTCCTATGTGTTGGATTACGAAAAAAAATTGGCCACAGTGCATATTGCAATTGAACTGATGGAGCCTCGTGGTTGGGATCTCATTGAGTATAACGAATACTTCGTGAAGCTTAGTGAGAGATATCGCTCAACACTTGCTGTTGTAAATGAGTAAAAATTTTTAAAAATTAAACTACTATTGAAATGCAAAGGATTTGTTGCACATTGTCTTTATTGATCTTATTGTCAATACTGAATAACACTAAAATTTCAGCACAGATCGTAGGTGCTAATTGTTTTTTAAAAGGTGAGTTCGTGGAAGTAGGTATTAACACCTGTGGAGCCTATGGTTCGCCGGTAGCGCCTCCTGCAGGATATCATCCAACAGAAGGCGGATTGGGTTTTGTGGCCGACTGGGAATCAGATGGTTGGGACGCAGGTACACCGGATTATTGCGGAGATTATTTTGTGCCGGGTTCTCCCGTGGAAGGCTGGCAAGTTCAAATAGGCCCAACAGTTTGGACGAATACAGATCAGGGTTGCGGAGGAGCAGCAATTCCCGGTGATGTTACTGATTATACTTATGCTGGGGGAATTTACACCGGAACCTGGGTTGGAAACATCACAACCGGTTCAACTGATCTGGAAATTACACAGATTACTACCTTGCCTGAAGATAAGTTGTATTTTGTTACCCGTATATTGCTTTGTAATAACGGGGATGAAGCATTAAACGATGTTTATTATAAAAGAAATGTGGATCCTGATAATGATCAACCATGGAGCGGTGATTTTACAACAGATAATATCATAGTATATCAACCTCCTGCTGATGAAGAGGCTTTAGTGACCTCCGAGGGTTTGACTTTCGGATGTTTTTTGGGGATAGGAGCGAGAGATGAAAATTCGCGTGTTTCTTATGGTAATTTTGGAACGGCAGATGGCACTCCACAGGATGTATATGAGGGCACTGGTGGCTATTTCGCAGCCGGGTCTTCCGTTGGTGATATTGCAAATTCCATTGCTTTTTATATTGAAACAATTAATCCAGGCGAATGTAAATGTGTTGCCTTTGCTTATATTTTGAATGTTGACGACTTGGAGGAAGCTCTTGAAGCTACAGTAACCTACAATCTTGAAGTTGATGATGTTACAGTTTCTTCAGGTGATACCGCTTACGTTTGTAATCCGGGTGATGAAGTTGACCTTGCCGTATTAGGTGCTGACGATTATGAATGGACATGGACACCTTCTGAAGGATTAAACACGGATACTGGAATAAATGTTATTGCTACTGTTGATGAAACCACAACTTTTACTGCTGTGGGTGTTGGTGGATTTTGTGGAGATGCAACAATTACAGTTACCATTTTTATGGATGAATCTGAATTTGCTTTTGCGGGCAATGATACTGCTGTTTGTCTTGGCGACGTTGCCTTGCTGAATGGAGAGGGTGGCGATGCGGAAAATCTTTATGATTGGGTGCCGGCCACGGGATTGGACTGCGCAGATTGTGAAGATCCTGTGTATTTACCAACTGTTCCAGGGGAATACACTTTAACACTTACTACAATTGATGACTTTAATTGTCCTGCAACTGATGAAGTTGTAATTACAGTGCATGCGCTTCCTGTGGTTGATGCAGGTGCTGATGTGAATCTATGTCCTGAAGGCTTAATACAACTTGAGGCAACAGGAGCGGTAGAATATACCTGGGATCCTTCAACAGGGTTAAGTTGCGACGATTGTCCTGATCCTGATTGTACAGTGAATGAAAATACTACTTATACCGTTACAGGGGTTGACGCAAATGGCTGTATAAATACAGATGTTATAGAAGTTTCTGTTTATTCAACTTTGGATATCACGGTTACTGCCGATCCTTCAACAATAGATGTTTATCAGGGTGAAACCTCCCAATTGGAAGCAACGGGTGCTGAAGATTATACCTGGACACCATCCAATGGTTTGAGCAGCACTACAATTTCGAATCCAATTGCTAATCCAGACGATACTACAACTTATATTGTAACCGGAATTGATGAAAATGGATGTGTTGATATTGATACAATCACACTAAATGTGATAGGAGAATTAGTAATTGGAGTTCCAACTGCATTCTCTCCAAATGGTGATGGCATAAATGATTTCTGGTCGCCTATGTATTCAGGAAGTGGATTTTTGGACAGCTATCTGATTTATAACCGCTGGGGTCAGTTAGTTTATCAGGGAGATGCCGCATCTCAGGGTTGGAATGGTGAATTTGAAGGTGAAGTGCAACCAATTGGAGCATTCACAGTAATTATCAAGGCGCATACAACCAAAGATGAAGCTAAATTTATTACCGGAAATTTCACATTGGTCAGGTAATTATGTTATGATATTAGGATTTGATTGCTGATATGAGAAAAAGAAGATTCGGAAGCATTCAAAACTAAAAATAAAAGTAATGATTAAAAAAGGTGTTTTACAATTAGTATTAATTCTAATTACAGGGATAAATGTCGGGTATTCGCAGATAATCGGATCAAATTGTTTTTTGAAGGGAAATTATGTGGAAGTAGGCGTAAATCAGTGCGGTGCTTATGGTTCAGATGAATCTCCTCCAGCGGAATATCATGAGACCACTCCTTTTACGGGTCTCGGTTTTGTTGCCGATCCCGGTGAGGATGGGTGGGACGTGGGTGATCCAATATTCTGTGGCGATTATTTCGTTCCGGGCTCTCCAGTTGAAGGTTGGCAGGTGCAAATAGGAGCAACAACTTATACTAATACTGATCAAAGTTGCGGTGGCGCTGATATTCCCGGTGGTATTACAGATTATTATTATGCAGCTAGTGAATATGTATGTATATGGGAAGGAGATATTGCGGCATTAGATATTCACATTACTCAAAAAACTACAGTACCTGAGAATGAAGTATATTTTCTTACAGAAGTTACTTTTTGCAATGATGGTGTTGCTGATGTAAATAATTTATATTACAAACGAAACGTGGACCCTGACCAGGATGTGGCATTGGGTTCAGATTACTTTACCACAAATGTTATAGAAGTAAATCCACCGGACACTTGTACTGCACTTGTAACTGCTACCGGAAACACAATTGGATGTTTTCTTGGCATGGGGGCTTTAGACACTATGGCGAGGGCATCTTATGGTCTTTTCGGTACAGATGACGGCACTGCTGCAAACGCCTGGTTAGGTGCGGGAGGATATACAACTACAGAGGGCTCTACAACATCATGCGATTGTGCAACTCAGATCACTTTTAAAGTTCCGGTGATTCCGGCAGGTGAGTGTCGCACAGTTACTTTTGCTTACATTCTCAATATTGACGATCTTACTAATGCCCTTGAAGCAACCTTACCTGTAGACGTTTTGGTTGATGGTGAACCTGCACCGGCAGATGATACTTTATATATATGTGACTACGATGAAATTGAAATTGAAATAGCAGGAGGAGAAAGTTACGAATGGACATGGACCTATGAAGGTGGGACAGGCGATATAACTACTTCTGAATTTTCTCACTTTACACCTGATGGTAATGGATCCATTACTATGGAAGGTTTGGGTGGATTTTGCGGAGTTTTATCCAGAAAATTAATTATTATTTACGAAGGAGATATCACTGCAGATGCAGGGGAAGATCTTGAAGTATGTATTGGGAGTTCGGTAGAATTAGATGGTTCCGGTGGAGTAACTTACATGTGGTCTCCAATTTTAGGCTTATCTGATCCAGTAGATCCGAATGCCGATGCATCTCCCACAACCACAACTACTTATACATTAACAGCCTACACGCAACATGGCTGTCCTGATACCGACGAAATGGTGGTGACAGTTAATCCATTGCCGAATATTAATGCAGGCGCAGACACTGATCTTTGTCCTGAAGGTTCCGTTCAATTGGAAGCGATTGGCGGGGTTGAATATACCTGGGAACCATCAACCGGATTAAGTTGCGATGATTGTCCGGATCCTATTAGCACAGTTAATGAGAATACGACATATACTGTAACAGGAATTGATGAAAATGGTTGTATAAACACTGATATTATCGAGGTTTCAGTATTTTCTACTCTTGATATTATTGTTACCGCCGATCCTTCAACGATAGATGTTTATCAGGGTCAAACTTCACAATTAGAAGCTACAGGTGCTGATGATTACACCTGGACACCTTCCAATGGATTGAGCAGTACCACAATTTCAAATCCTATTGCATCCCCAACCGATACAACTACGTATATAGTTACAGGTGTTGATGCTAACGGCTGTATCGATATTGATACAATTACGATCAATGTGATTGGAGAGTTGGTGATAGGCGTTCCTACTGCATTCTCGCCGAATGGAGATGGGATAAATGATTTCTGGATGCCAATGTATTCCGGAAGTGGATTTTTAGATAGTTATTTGATTTATAACAGATGGGGACAATTAGTATATGATGGAAATGCGGCATCTCAAGGTTGGAACGGAGAATTTGAAGGGGAAGTGCAACCAATTGGAACATTTACTGTTATAATCAAGGCGCATACCACTAAAGATGAGGCAAAATTTATAACCGGAAATTTTACATTGGTGAGATAATTATTTTTTTATAAATTGTGTAGTTTTAAACCCTTATAAACATAAACCTGTTAAAAGCAAGAAAAAAACAAATATTTTTTAAATATATTTACAACGTATATAGGTAACCTTTTTAAATTGAACAAAGAAAAATAATGAAACACTTACACAAACTTCTCACTATTGTCCTCATTGTTCTTGCTTCAACGTCCTATGCACAAATAGTAGGGTCTAATGCCTTTATGAAAGGTGCTTTTGTTGAGGTTGGCGTAAACACATGTGGTGCATATGGCTCAAACGGAGCTGCACCGGCAGGATACCATCCCAATGTATTTTCTGGACTTGGTTTTGTTGCAGACTCCGATATGGATGGATGGACAACTGGTACTCCTGATTATTGCGGGGATTATTTCGTTCCTGGTTCTCCTGTTGAAGGATGGCAGATTCAGGTAGGAGCATCTGTTTATACTAACACGGATCAAGGATGCTGGACCTCTGAGGTTCCGGGTGACATTACTACCTACTCATACACTGCAGGCGTTTATACTACAATTTGGGAGGGAACCCTGGCCGCCGAGGACATCACGATAACACAAACTACAACTTTACCCGACAGTGCAAGATATTTTGTAACCAGAATTTTGATCTGTAATGACGGCCCCACCGATCTTACAGATGTTTATTACATGAGAAATGTTGACCCCGATCAGGATCAACCCTGGTCATTCGACTTTACTACTTATAACGAAATTGTTTATAATCCACCCACAGATCCTGACGCATTGGTTACTGCAGAAGGTTTAACCTATGGATGCTTTTTGGGTATGGGTGCAAGGGATGAAAATGCCAGAGTTTCATTCGGTTGTTTCAGTACCACAGACGGCACACCTGCACAAGCCTGGGCCGGAACATCTGTATGTCCTTGGAGTGGTGGTTATTCCATCACCGGAAGTAACACGGCTGACTGTGCTACACAAGTAACTTTTAAAATTCCGCTAATTGCAGCCGGAACTTGCGAGTGTATTGCATTTGCCTATATTCTTGATGCTGATGATTTGGATGAAGCGTTGGAAGCAACTTCCTCAGTAGGTGTTGCTGCAGATGGCATCGATATATCTGCTTCAGGTGTTACCTTGATTTGTCCGGGTGATTCTGTTATCCTTACAATTTTAGGTGGAGAAGATTATGAATGGACATGGGATCCTGTTATTGGTTTGAACTCAGCCACTGGAGACAGTGTAATAGCTTCACCAGGTACAACAACTACTTATACTGCTACCGGTGTTGGTATTTGTGGAACTCTCATAAGAGATGTAACTGTTGAAGTTCCACCTGCACCAATTGCAAATGCAGGTCCTGACCAGTCTCTTTGTCCGGGCGATACAATAAACCTATTAGGAAGCGGAGGTGATACATATGCATGGTCTCCACCTTCTTATTTGAGTGCGATTGATATTGCTAACCCAGAGGTTCAGGCTCCTTTAACTGATATGTTCTATCAATTAGTGGTATTTGATACCAGCGGTTGTTCTGATACTGATGACGTAATGGTAACATTATATGATCTTCCGATAATTGATGCGGGAGTTGACCAATATATGGTGGAAGGTGGTTTTGCGCAATTGGATGCTTCAGGTGCAGTTACTTACACCTGGACTCCCGATGAATTTGTTACCGATCCTTTTGCTTCAAGTACTACAGCATTTCCTGAAGATACTACTGTTTATTATGTAGTGGGTGTTGATGCCAATGGCTGCGAAAACTTTGATTCAATGACGGTGTTCGTTCTCGATCAGACCCTTGTAGCCTCACCTACAGCCTTTACCCCTAACGGAGATGGATTGAACGATACCTATAAACCGGTACTTATCGGATTAGGGGAAATTACAGAGTTTTCTATCTATAACAGATGGGGAGATCTTATATTTGCCTCCGGAAATCCGAGTTTAGGTTGGGATGGAACTTTTAGGGCAAATGACCAGGAAATTGGCAATTACGTGGTCGTTATTCACGCGTTGGATGGATTTGGAGTGGAAATTATAAAATCATCCATGGTCTTGCTCATGCGATAAAAATTTAAAAAATAATTAATAAAAAAATCCTGCATAAATTAGAAAATGCAGGATTTTTTTTTATTATCTTTGATTACACTTAAACCTGTATCTTATGAACAGGATCTGTCTTCAAAAATGTATCCTCTTAGGATCCGTATTTTTTCTTTCTTTACGGGTCAATGCCCAAATTGTAGGTTCTAATTGTTTTCTTAAGGGAAATTTTGCAGAGGTTGGTCTTAATACCTGTGGTGTTTTCGCATCTGATGCTGCAGCTCCTGCAGGGTATCATCCAAATGTTGGATCATATCTTGGATTTGTTGCAGACTCCGATATGGATGGATGGGCAGTTGGTACTCCTGATTACTGTGGCGATTATTTTGTCCCCGGGACACCTGAGGAGGGATTTGCAATTCAGGTTGGTTCGGATGTTTATGTGAATACGAATCAATTTTGTGCGGCAGGTTGGGGTGCTTCATATGAAATTCCCGGTTCCATAACCGGATATAATTACACCGCGGGAATTTATTCAATGACCTGGGAAGGAGATATAGCTGCTGAAAATATGCACGTTACTCAAACTACTGAATTACCCGAGGATAAATTATATTTTGTAACTACTATTACAATGTGCAACACTTCAGGAAGTGATATTTCAGAAGTTTATTACATGCGCAATGTAGATCCCGATCAGGATCAGCCTTTCGGTTGGAGTTTTATGACTACAAATACCATTGAATCTAATCCTCCCGATAATTGTGAAGCAGTTGTTACGGCTGAAGGAGATGTTTATGGCTGTTTTCTTGGAATGGGAGCGATTAATCCCGATGCAAGAGCTTCTATGGGTTGTTTTTATACTACCGACGGAACACCCTATAATGCCTGGCATGGATTAGGTGGAGTAGGGTGGACCTGTTCTGGCGACGATTATGATATTGATGTAGGCGATGCCAAATATTGTGATTGTGCAACACAGATATCTTTTTATGTTCCAACTATAGCTGCCGGTGATTGTGAAGAATTTAAGTTTGTATATATTCTAGACCTTGATTTTTTAGATGAAGCATTGCTTGCAACAGGGTCCTATTCCGTTGAAGCGGATAGCGTTACAATTACAAATGGAGACACTGTTCAAATTTGCACCATTGATACGCTAACTCTGGAAATTATTAATGGTGAAAACTTTGAATGGGTATGGACACCTGCATTTGGACTTGATTATGATACAGGGATGCTTGTGCACGCAACGCCTGATATTACCACCACATATGTTGCAACAGGTTATGCCGATTGCGATACCGTAACTTATTCAGTTATTGTAGAGGTTCCTCCTCCACCAATGGCCGATGCAGGTCCCGATCTGAACTTGTGTGATGGAGATACCATACAAATTGACGCCTCCGGAGGTGTTACATATGCGTGGAATCCACCAACATATTTGAGCGATCCTTTTGCTGAGGATCCATTTGTGGAGGCCCCACCCACCAATATGTTCTATCAATTGGTCGTATATAATATTTTGGGATGTACCGACACCGATGATGTTGCCGTTTTTTTATATCCCGATCCTTTAATTGATGCAGGAGAGGACCAGTTGATGATGTTGGGAGGATTTGCAAATTTGAATGCGACAGGCGGAACAACTTATGTATGGTCTCCGGAAACCTGGTTGTCGGATGTAAATGTTTCTGATCCTACCACCTATGCCGAAGATACTATTGTATATTATGTTACAGGAACCGATGCAAACGGATGTGTTGCAATTGATTCTGTTACCATTTTTGTTTTAGAGGATATGGATATTATCTCACCTTCTGCGTTTACACCTAATGGTGATGGTTTAAATGATTATTACCATCCTTTATTTATCGGAATGGGTGAAATAACAGGTTATAGTATTTACAACCGTTGGGGTAGTTTAATATTTGAAAGTTCTGACCTACATATTGGATGGGATGGAACATACAGATCGCAGGATCAGGAGGTAGGAACCTATCTTGTAAATATAAGAGGAGTTAACAAATATGGTGAGCCTATAAATAAAACGATAACGCTTGCCTTGTTGAGGTAAATGATAATATATTATTAAGTATATATAATTAATTTATCACCATAAATTTTGTGCGGTATTTATATTTATCGCAAGTAACTTCAGTTAAATAAATACCCACCGGTAAATTAATATCAAGATCAATTCCCGGAGAATAATAATTTTCATAGTATTGTTGATGGAGGCGAATTCCTAATTCATTATATATACAAATTGATATTTGTCCTGAAATTATTTCAGGTAGTAAAATGGTAAATTCGTGATGAACCGGATTCGGATAAATTTGAATTTGATCATTTAAATTTTGATAAGATGAAATTCTTGTTGTATCAACTCCGCAATCAACCCACAAGGGTCCGTAGTTGTACCAAACAGAAGAAACAGGATTTGTTTCCATAAAATTATTTACCATGGCGGCTTCAATACCAAATCCGTAGGAAGAATCAATTAAATGAAATCCTGCACCTGTGGAATCTGTCCTGTATTGATCGCAGGACCATGTTAATCCATCATAAGCACGAGGATTAATTCCATCTGCCCAAAAATAAGGTCCCCAGCCTATCCAGGCGCTTTTAATATTGGGCCCTTCAAATGCC
>JAYSYX010000142.1:0-4456 GCA_043727235.1 Bacteroidota bacterium | reverse complement strand
AAAATTATTTAACGGAAGACCTTATGATCTTTCCAAATCCAAATAGCGGAATATTTAACTGCAGTTTTACAATTACTGAAAAACAGGATATAGACTTCATAATAACCAATTTATTAGGTGAAGAATTAATTAAATATAACCAGCCTAATGCATTCGGAAAAATAATTCAGGAAATTAACATCCCGGGCAATAATTCGGGAATATATTTTCTGACAATAAAGGGTATTTCAGGAAGTAATATCACAAAAATAATTGTTGATTAGAATAATGTTATGGGGAAAGATGATCTTGTAGAGGAACAACGGAATTATTTTAATTCAAAACAAACACTTCCTTTTGAATTCAGGATCACGCAATTAAATAAACTATTGCAACTCACGATAGCTTATGAAGACAAGGTTTTAGATGCATTATTTAAAGATCTGCATAAATCCAATTTTGAAGCCTGGGGTGCAGAAGTGGGATTAATTCAAACGGAATTAAAATATTTTATCGGGCATCTAAAAAAATGGATCAAACCAAAAAGGATATCTACTCCCCTGTTTCATATTCGCTCCAAATGTTATATTCAGAATGTTCCTTATGGCAACTCTCTAATTATAGCACCGTGGAATTATCCATTTTTGCTTGCATTAAGACCTTTAATAGGAGCAATTGCAGCCGGCAATACGGCAATTATTAAACCATCAGAAAATGCTCCATTTACAGCTGCGTTATTGGAGGAAATGATAAATCAAAATTTTGATAAAAATTTTCTACACGTAATAAATACGGATGCTGCAGGCACGCAGGATCTATTAAAACAAAAGTTTGATTTTATCTTTTTTACAGGCGGAACAAATATTGGCCGGCATGTATATGAAGCCGCAGCAAAACATTTAACACCGGTTGCGCTGGAATTAGGTGGGAAAAATCCATGTATCATTGACGATACTGTTGATCTTGATGTAACTGCTGCCCGCATTACAATGGGAGCATTCAGCAACTGCGGACAAACATGCGTATCACCGGATTACATACTTATTCCGGAAGGTTTAAAAAGTCAGCTGGTAGAAAAGATCATAAACAAAATTGAAGGTTCCTTTGGAAAAGATATCAAACAAAGTCCGGACTATGGAAGGATAATAAATACATCACATTTTGACCGAATCATCAAATTATTTGAAGGGCAAAATATTATTTATGGAGGAATTACAGATCGTGTAGAGAAATATATTTCCCCAACCTTAATACTTGATCCTAATCCCGACTCTCCTTTAATGAGGGAAGAAGTTTTTGGTCCGGTGCTTCCAATTATAGGATACACTGACTTGGTAAGTGCTCTGGAATTAATAAAAAATAACCCCGACCCACTGGTATTATATCTCTTTACAAAAAATCAGATTCTGATCAAAAAAATTGCCGAGGAAATTCGTTGCGGAGATATGGTTATAAATGAAGTGATGTTGCATTTCGGACATTTGAAATTGCCTATTGGCGGTGTTGGCAACAGTGGAATTGGAAAATACCAAGGTAAATATTCCTTTGATGAATTTTCCCATAAAAAAAGTGTAATGCGAAAATATTTTTTTCCCGAATTAAATGTGCGTTATCCGCCGTATGATAAAGTGAAATTAAAGTTTTTGAAACGTATGTTTAGGTGGTTTATGTGGAGGTAATAAAATGAAGGAATGAAGGAATGAATGAAGGAAGGAATGAAAAATCAATCCCTGAAGTGTCCCCACAGCGTTACGCGCAGCGAACTCTGTGGAAGGCTGATGGCTATTCACCCACATTTTTCTACATTTAAACCCTTGGCTGTTCATTCGTGCATTCGTGGCAACTTTTTTTTCATATTGTGGATAAAAAGGTTGCCACGAATACACGAATCTTATAAACCAGATATATGGGCTGCAAAAGGTCTTAATTCCCAATTTTTGTTATTCTATTGCTCCAAATAACATTCCCTAAAATTGCTATTACTGCGATCACCACGGGATATACCGGAATTAAATATCTGTAATTCTGTATAGGATGCGAGTAAATACTCATAGCCACATATAAAAACACAAACCCTGCGGTAAACAACAAAAATCTCCCGGTATTATTTTCCCGGAGCATGGTTTTCCTTTTTATGATCGCATAGATCACTAATCCGATAAAGGAGAATAACATTGCATAATATAATATCAACCGATATCCGTAAACATTGTCAAAGAGAGATGATTTGAATTCATATTTTTCTACCGGCACATTAAAATAGACTTTCGAAGTATTATCGGGAACATATTGTTTTTCTGAACCATAGGGAAACACTTCAAAAACTCCACCCATGTTAGGAACCATATAATATCTAAAAAATTGTAATGGATATTTATTGCGCAAGTATGTGCCATATTCTTTCCATTGTGTTCCGGTATAAATCCAGGCTGCATTATAGGGAATTCGCAATTGTTGTGCATTATATCCGAGTAATGCTTTTCCAGGGAATAATTTATCCCACATAAAATCGGTATCCTTAATATGATACCAGCTGTAACAAGTGTCGTTAAAACTGATTACCAAACTGTGCATTGCTGCTACCTGTTTATCAGGAATTTGTAATGGATCCAACTCAATATACGGAATAATTGCGACAGCATTATTTGCAGCAGCCCAACCGCTGAAACCGGAGAAGGTTTCATATCCGAATAGTTCGGCCGTTTTATTTTTTACAGATTGGACGGTGGAAATTAAAATTATTAAAGGCACTAATGCCATGGCAGAAATAAATTTCCATTTTTTATAATCCAAAATAAAAATAAATGCCGATAATATCGGATAAAATAAACCAATATATCGAACGCTGATCGCAAAATATAAAATTATACAATGTAAAATGGCAGCAACAATATTTTGCCGCATAATCATCCAAATGCCGGTTGTTATCCATAAAAGAGTTAAACTATTGAATAAACTGTCGCTTAACAGCGTGTTTGTATTGCGAAGGATGTCGGGATGTAAAACGATAATGATTGCAATTACATAAAAAAGAATATTTTTTAATTTAAAAAAATATTGCACCGTAAAAAGAAAAGTTATTACCGCTATATAATTAAAAATACTTTGCCAGATATATACAAATTGCACAGAACTGTTGAAATCATGAAAAAAACGAATAAAAGTTGAATATCCCATAGGCCGATACCCGCCATAGCTATTAAGTTGGGCACAATACACATAATTACCTGTATCAGCAGTAGTAAAAGGGTAAGGATATAATTTGCTGATTATTATTGATATCAATAAATAAACAGCCGAAATTATCAAAAACTGATTTCGTTGAGGTTTAGCAAAAATAAAATTGATAAACTTAGGTTCAATACTCTGTTTAACTTTTTTCTCCGTCATTTATCAAAATTTAAAGCAGCAATATTAATTGTTTCGGAACAATTCTTAAAATGGTGAAGCATTTTGTGAACAGTTTGAATTGCTACATCAAAAATCCTTTTCCTAACTTCGCCACTTAAACTGCTACAATGCACAATTTAGCTAAACGTATCGCTAACCTCGACGAGTCAGCTACCATTAAAATGGCACAAATGACCCGTGAACTTAAACGTCAGGGTAAGGATATAATTGATCTGAGTCTTGGTGAGCCTGATTTTGAAACCCCGGAATCAATCCGGGAGGCAGCTAAAAAGGCAATTGATGATGGCTTTACACATTATACGCCGGTTGCAGGGTACTTGGACGTTAGGGAGGCAATTTCTGCCAAATTCAAACGAGAAAATGGACTTGATTACAATGCCGAGCAGATAGTGATCTCTACCGGAGCAAAACAATCTATCATTAATGCTGTATTGTGTTTAGTTAATCCCGGAGATGAGGTTATACTTCCGGCTCCGTTTTGGGTGAGTTATTCCGCAATGGTGAAACTGGCAGAGGGAAAAATTGTGGAATTACCAACAAATATTGAGGGCGATTTTAAGATCACGCCGCAACAGTTGGAAAAAGCTATTACTGATAAAACTAAACTCATTATTTTTTCATCGCCTTGCAATCCTACCGGAACCGTATATACAAAGGTTGAATTATTAGCATTGGCAGAAGTAATACGTAAATATGAAAATTTGTATGTAATTAGTGATGAAATATATGAACATATCAATTTCACCCCGGCACATGCAAGCATAGCACAATTTGATTTTATTTACGACAGAGTTATAACAGTAAACGGATTATCAAAGGCATTTGCTATGACCGGATGGAGGTTAGGTTATATTGGAGCACCTCAGTGGATCGCAAAAGCCTGTGATAAAATTCAGGGGCAATTTACTTCTGCAACCTGTAGTATAACACAACGAGCAGCAATAGAAGCTTTGAATGGAGATTTAAGTGCAGCGGATGAAATGAAAAAAGCGTTTATTCGTCGTAGGGATCTTGTTTATGGATTATTAAAAACCATTAAGGGTTTGAAATTGAATTTACCTCAGGG
>JAYSYX010000141.1:0-4456 GCA_043727235.1 Bacteroidota bacterium | reverse complement strand
GAAACAGCGGAAAAATTCTTTTTAAAAAATGGATTTACAAAGGTGGAAAGAAATATAATTCCCGACACAATAAAAAATACGCATGAATACAAAGTACTATGTGCGGAATCAGCGATCGTATTAATGAAAAACATTTAATTAAAAAATACAAAACAACTATTATGCAAAACGAAAACTTACTCCCCTATGGGGTTGGGGGCCAAAACATCAAAGAACTGGTAAAGGAAAAATATTCTGAAATTGCCACTCAATCGAAAACACAAAATGAAACTTCTTGCTGCGGCGCAGGTTGTGGTTGCTCAACAATTGATTACGCCATCATGTCGGATGATTATACATCTTTGGAAGGATATTTCGCAGATGCTGACCTGGGTTTGGGTTGCGGACTACCTACGGAATTCGCACAGATTAAAAAAGGAGATACCGTTGTAGACCTCGGAAGCGGTGCGGGTAACGATGCATTTATTGCGCGTTCCATTGTAGGGGAAGATGGAAGAGTTATTGGAATTGACATGACCGAAACCATGATAGATCTGGCAAGAAAAAATGCGCAGAAATTAAAACTCGAAAATGTGGAATTCCGGTTAGGAGATATTGAAAAAATTCCGATCACCAATAATAAAGCAGATGTTGTGGTAAGTAATTGTGTATTGAATTTAGTGCCGGACAAATTAAAGGCTTTCACCGAAATGTATCGCATTATAAAACCCGGTGGACATTTTAGTGTTTCGGATATTGTTTTAGTTGGAAATTTACCGGAGACGATCGTAAAAGAAGCAGAAATGTATGCGGGTTGTGTTTCGGGGGCGATTCAGAAGGATGATTATCTTGCTATGATCAGTAATGCAGGTTTTACTAAAGTGGAGATCAACAAAGAAAAATCGATAACCATACCCGATGAGATCTTATCCAACTATTTAAACGAACAACAATTAAAGGATTTTAAAGAAAGTAAAACTGGCATTTTCAGCATCACCGTTTACGGCGAAAAATCGAAAGATTGCGGTTGCGGAACTGATTGTTGTAATTAAGTTACAATTGATACTGATCTATTAATTAACTTTGCCCTGAGTAGTAAATCTTTAAATATAATTCTTACATTAAAAAAAATTGAGATTTTCTATTCAAAGCAAAATGAATATCGGCGACTGGATTCAATTAGGAATTATAATTCTCGTTTTTGTTGTATTGGCAATTATAATTTTCAGTATACTTATGTGGTTGTGGTGGATTACAGTGCTTATAGTTTTGGCCGCTGCCATAGCATTGTATATCATTAATAGATATATCAAACTCTGAGAATAAATTCCTACCTTTGAGCCACCAAATTTATTTTAAATGAAAACCGTTAAAGCCTTCAATTTTTTAATTGCTATCGCCATTCTACTGTTTGTTTCTTCTTGTGGCAACTCTTCGCAAGATGCCATAAAGGAAAATCGCAAGGAAGAAATGCAAAATAAGGAGAACAGAGTTAGTCCTCCGGCAACCGCAACAACTACAATCGGAACGAATATTATCACTGTTACTTATAGCTCTCCAATGGTAAAAGGACGTCCGATCTGGGGTGAATTAGTGAAGTTCGGTGAAATATGGCGCACAGGTGCCAATGAGGCTACTACCATTTCATTTACCAATGATGTAACAATTGAAGGACAAAATCTTCCAATGGGAATCTACTCTCTTTTTACAATTCCCGGAGCAGAAGAATGGACAATTATATTTAATGTGAACGAGACACAGTGGGGTGCATTTAAATACGATCAGAGTGAAGATGCTTTGAGAGTTAATGTAAAACCTGTTATGGTGGAAGCTGTTCAGGAAAATTTATTATTTGAGGTAATGGGTGATTCCACACCGAATTCAGGTATCGTTCGTTTGCGTTGGGAAAAAATTCAGGTTGATTTCCGTTTTGTGAATGCTGCGGAGTAAATATTTTCAATAAAATAACATTTCCACAAAAGAAGTTGTATTCGACGGAGTTGTAACCGAATCAATTATATTCGAAAAGGCCGGGTGAACACAGCGGATATAATATTTATCCTTGTCAAGTCCACCTATTTCACATTTTCCCGACGAATCCGTTGTTCTTGTTGCGTCGGGATAATATTCCGTTAGAAAATCCTCATAATTCTCGTAGATTGTAACTATCGCTCCGCCAACCGCTGAATCAGAGATCGGCGAGAAATCATATACATGATAAACTTCAAACCTTATTGTCCTGTTAAAATTTTGGGAGGCATTAAAATTGTCGTCGGGTATTTCTTCTTTATTGCAGGAAACAATAAAAAGAAAAATAAAAACGGAAAATATTTTAAGTAATACCTTCAACTTACATTATTTTAAATAAAAATTTTACACCAGACTTTTTAATATATTATTCATATCCACTTTTTCACTTACTATCTTTAAAACATCATCAATAGAAATTCTTTCCTGCAACATGCTATCGCGCTCACGAATGGTAACGGTATTATCTTCCAGTGTCTGATGATCAACTGTAATACAATAAGGAGTTCCGATTGCATCCATTCTTCTGTATCTTTTACCAATAGAATCTTTTTCCTCATAATAACACTGATGATGGAATTTTAAATTGTTGAATATTTCCATCGCCTTTTCCGGCAATCCGTCCTTTTTAATTAATGGCAACACTGCAACCTTTATAGGAGCTATCACCGCCGGTAAACGCAACACCGTTCTTGTATCCTCATTCACCGGTTCTTCATCATAAGCGTTGCACAACACCGCCAAAAACATCCTGTCGCAACCTATGCTTGTTTCCACAACGTAAGGTATATAATTTTCATTTAACTCTGAGTCAAAGTATTGTAATTTTTTTCCGCTGAATTCTGTATGTCTCCCAAGATCATAATTTGTGCGCGAATGTATTCCTTCCAATTCCTTAAATCCGAAGGGAAAATTAAATTCTATATCCACTGCGGCATTTGCATAATGTGCAACCTTATCGTGATCGTGAAATTTCAGCATGGAAACATCTGTTCCCAAAGCCCTGTGCCATTGCATCCGTGCTGATTTCCAAAATTCGTAATATTTTAATTCCTCACCCGGACGAACAAAAAATTGCATTTCCATTTGTTCGAATTCGCGCATACGAAAAATAAATTGCCGTGCAACAATTTCATTCCTGAATGCTTTTCCAATTTGTGCAATTCCGAAAGGTATTTTTTGTCGCGTTGATTTTTGTACATTTAAAAAATTCACAAAAATTCCCTGCGCAGTTTCAGGACGCAAATAAATGGTATCTGCATCCTCTGCAACTGAACCCATTTTAGTGGAGAACATTAAATTGAATTGACGAACATCTGTCCAATTTCTACTTCCTGATTCAGGATCCGCAATTTCGCAATCAATAATTATTTGTTTTACTTCTTCTAAATTATTATCGTTTAACGCTTTTACAAATCGCGCATGCACAACATTTCTTTTTGCCGCAATTTCCAAAACACGGGCATTTGTTGTGCGAAACATTTCTTCATCAAAATTCTCAAACCGTTTTTTCGCTTTTTCAACTTCTTTAATTATTTTATCATCCTGTTTTGCTAAATAATCCTCCACCAAAGTATCTGCGCGATATCTTTTTTTCGAATCTTTATTGTCAATTAAAGGATCGTTAAATGCATCCACGTGTCCGCTCGCTTTCCAGGTGGTTGGATGCATTAAAATTGCCGTATCAAGTCCCACAATATTTTCGTGCATTTGCACCATTGCCTTCCACCAATATTCTTTGATGTTGTTTTTAAGCAGAACCCCGTATGGGCCATAGTCATACACAGCACTTAATCCATCATAGATCTCAGAGCTTTGAAATATATAGCCATACTCCTTTGCATGGCCAATCACCTTCTTGAATTTTTCATTGTCGTTTGCGAGCATGGGGCAAAGGTAAGCACCTAAAATTTATTGCACGAATTTTCCCACGGAAAACCACATGTAAACCCAACTGAAAATAATTATATTTACATTCAATTATTGTAGAGATGAAATTCTTATACTTATCTATATTTTTACTCTTTTCTAAAAATGTTAATGCACAATTGCCATTTCCTACGGATAGTGCAAAATGGAGTCTTGAAGAAAGTGGCGGTGATCCATATGGCGACCCATGTTTTTATCATCAAGGATGGAATTTAACTTCAATGGGCGACAGTGTTATTAATGGTTACACCTATTATTTGCTGGGATTAACCAGAACCTATTATTACACACAAAACACTATCAATTTTAGTATTTGCAGTGTTAATAATGAAGATGAATTTGTTGGAATAACCGGTGGCTATAGGGTAGATTCTGGCCGGGTTTTTTATTATGAAATTGACAATGGGCTTTCTTTACTTTTTGGAGAATTTCCTGACACCGTTGACATATTGTTATATGATTTTTCAAAAGATATTGGCGATACTGTTGACATTTTTGAGTTAGGATATTATCCAAAATA
>JAYSYX010000140.1:0-1836 GCA_043727235.1 Bacteroidota bacterium | reverse complement strand
TTGCATTTGTTATATGAAAGCAATAGAACAACGTTTGCCTAAAGATTCCGATAAATCCTTCATTGTTTTTGAAGAGATCGGAACATATTTTCCATGCCCCTGGCACTACCATCCGGAATATGAATTGGTTCTTGTAACCAAAAGTACCGGCAGGCGGATGGTAGGTGATCACATCGGTATTTTCCAGGAAGATGACCTCGTTTTTATGGGCACCATGCTGCCGCATGTGTGGGTGAATGACAGCATTTACCAATACGGAAAAGCAGATCACAAAGCAGAGGCAATTGTCATTCAGTTTGTGGAAGATTTTTTGGGAGAGCGGTTTATGGACATCCCTGAAATTAACCGGTTTAAAAGTTTCCTGAGAATGTCAGACAGGGGTATGGTCATTAAGGGGAAGACCAAAGATAGGATCGTAACTATCATGAAGCGCATGCCAGCCTTGAACGGGCTGCAGCGGTTATCCGCTCTATTCACTATCTTCGATTTATTATCTACCACAAAAGAATTCGAACCTCTTGCCAGTCCCGGCTTTATACAAAAATTCCAGTTCGACTCTTCAGAAAGATTCAAAAATATTACAGAATATATCATGCATAATTTTGACGAGGATATCGCGCTAACCGAAATTGCTGCATTTTCCAACATGGCTGTCACTACATTTTGTAATTTTTTTAAAAAAAATTACCGGGTCACTTTTGTCGAATACTTAAATTCAGTTCGTATTGGTCATGCTTGTAAATTATTAGGACAAGAAAATCAGAATATTATTCAAGTTGCTTATGAGAGCGGTTTTAATAATATAGCAAATTTCAACCGTCAATTTAGGAAATATAAAAAAATGACACCATCAGAATATAGAAGGAAAGTAGTTGAACCAGTTGGCGGGTAATTGATAGTGAAGGTTAAGGTAAAAGCATAAGACTTACAGTGCTTTAATTATTCCATACTCCAGACTTCCCCTCTCTCAAAAGATTATGAATATAACTGGCAATATCATTAATGGCGTAGTGATGGGTGACACAGCCAAGCAACTTTCAACTCAATCCATGATTTTTCTGGCTTTCTATTCTACAACTATATTGTTCTTTTCCTCGCAAAACAGGTGAACCAGCCTATAAAAACGAATGAAAGTATTATAAATACGATATATACTATTACTTTAATTACTAAATGCTCATGTACTTTTGAATGAATAAATAATTCTTTATATTATTTCTATTACAGGCAAATCTTTAAGTTTAGTTTTTTTATAGCAATAGTTAGTTGAATTAGCAGTTAATCGAAAAGAAAATATTAGGGCTGTATTTTTATACGGGCTTAATATTTCTTTGTTTGGACCCGCGTAGCGGTTTAGTCTAAAGAAGCTATTTGCCTGGGTAATTTTATTTTAGACAGTTCTTCAATTAATCCATGCCAGCTAATAACAACTTTGATTGTTAAATTGATGAGGATTAACCTGGTATGGTATGAGAAAAATTATCTTAACTTGTTTTTTATTTCGCTGATCGTTTTTTTCGAATGTTTAATTTAATCGGCACAATTCCCACCCGCTACTCCAATATTTATTTTCACCAGTTTTATCCTTTATAAATAGAGAATAGCAGTTATGGAGGGAGTTAATAATAAAGAACCTGGCAAATTTATTTCGGTGATAAAAAGATTTAAAGAACGGCTTTTGAATTTATAAAATAAAAATATTCAATGAAAAAAACAGGTGTCAGGCATCCGGAAAGATCTCCAGATTTTATCACAGGCGCATACACTGATGGAGTGATGATAGACCAATTTCTGTTTGTCAGCGGACAGGCAGCGGTTGATTTTAATAAGTCTGAA
>JAYSYX010000139.1:0-4466 GCA_043727235.1 Bacteroidota bacterium | reverse complement strand
GAATGAAGGAATGAAGGAATGAATGCAACTCTCACCTCGCACGCCGTGGTCGGGTGTTTTTCACCCACCACACTTGGGACGATAAATGTTTATGCTAAAAACTACGTAAAGTATTCTTAACCAATTAACCGTTTATTTAATAATCACAACCGAACCGCTAAAAGAATTTTCACTTGTTAAAACTTGTAATGAATAAATACCGGAAACGATTTCTTCGGGCAAATTGAATGATGTATTTAAGTGATCTGAATTTAATTCACTGGTCATTTGTAAAACAACCTGGCCTAACTCATTTATCAATAGAATAGAAATATCTTCGTTTAGTTCAGCAATAAACTGCAAATCAATAATTAATATATCTGATGAAGGGTTCGGATATATTTTCAGCTTTTCAGAAGTTTCTTCTGCATCCCCTTTTTTACAGGAATCGGTTACAATAACAGATAATGAACTTTTATTACAGCCTGCCGCATTTGTTTCCTTTACATAATAAGATCCCGCAGTTGTTGCAATGTAGACATTGGACGTAGCACCTACTATTATACTTCCGTTAAAATACCATTGATAAACAGAACCTGTTTTTAAAGAAGTTTTTAATTTAACTGATCCTGTTGCACAAATATCCAGACTACCTAATGGGGTAATTGCCGGTGCCGGTTTCGTATTTACTGTTACTACAGTTATTGCCGATAAGGCATTACATCCACCTGCAATGGTAACCAATACAGTATAATTACCCGTTTTAGTGGCAGTATAATTTAGGGATGTAGCACCCGCAATATTTACTCCGTTCTTTTTCCATTGGTAACTAAAAGCAGGTTGCACGGAAAGAATAACGTTTCCTCCCTGACAAAAAGTGAGCGGCCCGGAGGCTGCAATTGTTGTATTAATAATTACATCATCACTAATAAAATTACAATCATCATCCATTCCGTTACAAATTTCTGATGCACCGGGAAAAACTAAGGCATTAGCGTCGTTACAATCGCTATTATTTAAAACATATCCTTCGCCGGGTGAAATACAAAATGAGGTTCCGGTATCGGTTACATCACCAAATAAATCATTATCCATATCAGCATAATAGGTAGTATAAATAACTTCATCATCTATCAAACCGTTACAATTATCATCAATTAAATTACAGGTTTCCATAGCAGTGGGATGAATGGTGGGATCGCTGTCATTACAATCTGCATTATTTATTACATATCCCAGAACAGGAAAACAAACTGACACCGAAACTGTAGCATCTCCATATCCATCATCATCACTATCTGCATAATAAACAGTGGTTGATTCGCATTCATTTATTTTTAAAACAAAACCGTCTGCTGGTCCACCTCCATATGTTTCCTGAAAACCGTTGTATACTATTCCCGTTGAGCTATAAGATTTACCGACAAAATAAATAGTGGATGTTTTATTTGAAAGTATTCCTCTTCCATATTCATCATTGGTACTGCCATAATAAGTTGCCCAATTAAAATTGCCATCATAATCGAATTTAGCTATAAAAGCATCTGCCAATCCATTTTTGGAATTTTGAATTCCTCCTACAGCGATATTGTTAAAACTACTTGTATAACCAGTTACATAAACAAAATTATTCTTTACATACAATGCCTTTCCATAATCGTCGGCCAATCCACCAAAATAAGTTGACCATATTAAATTACCATCAAAAGCAAATTTTGCAAATACTGCTTCAAACCCGCCGTTATTGATCGTGTTATATCCAGTACAAGCAAATCCACTGGTAGAATTACTTTGAATGGCAACATAAATATTATCAAACTCATCGCATTGAATTCCGTTGCCATTGTCATCTTGTGTTCCACCGTAATAAGTTCCCCACAACAACGCTCCCTCTGCGGTAAATCCGATGATAAATACATCATTATTTCCGGCATAAATATTATCATATCCTCCTGATGCTATTGCAGAACTGCTTTTAGTTAGTCCGGTAATAAATATATCATTAAAAGAATTTACACAAACTCCTCTGCTTTCATCGTCTGCCAAGCCGCCATAATATGTTCCCCATATCCTGTCGCCGTCCGGAGTAAATTTTACAAGAAAGGCATCATACAATCCTCCACTGGTATTTTGATATCCTCCTGAAGCAATATTATTTGTGCTGGTTGTGCTGCCGGTAAAACAAACATTATTATCTCCGTCCACTACAACTCCTCTTCCTGCTTCATAACCTTCTCCACCATAATAGGTAGCCCAAATGCGATTGCCATCAGAATCGAATTTTACCAAAAAGGCATCATATCCACCACCCCAGGTATTTTGAAATCCTTCATATGCTGCAAAGGAGGAACTCACCGTCATTCCGGTTATATAAATATGACCTAAATTATCCGAACACAAATTAGTACCATAATCCGCTTTATGTCCGCCATAATATGTGCACCACAATTTATTTCCTAAGCTGTCGAATTTTGCGAGATAGGCATCAAAGGGACCTCCTCCATAAGCCATTTGAAATCCACTTGCAGTCATCCCGGTTTCTGAAGCAGTATAACCGGTAGTATAAATATTTTCATCTATATCCATTGCAACTGCATTAGATGCATCTTCTCCTTCACCACCCATATAGGTAGACCATGTTAATTCAGGATCGATAATGAGGGTGTTTCTTTTATCATAATCATCAGCTGAAAAAGAAAGTAAATTCCCATTAAAAGTAAATTTTGAAGGAATTGTTTTTGAAGTTTCCCTTTCATAACAAAATAATTTATGATCATTTATTTCACCGAGTTCTGTAATAATTCTGAAATTAGTATTGGAAAGTACAGATGCTTCACTTGCATCGTTTATTTGCATTTTTATTTGAGCGAGATCAAATCCGGGTGCAACCTCAAAATCATATTTTAAGGAATTATTATTATTGTATAATACCCAGTTAATTCCCGGATAAACATTTTTTATTGTTATTTTTTTAAATGCGCGCACCTTGGTTATTCCTTCGGGATGTTCCGGAATATTGTAATAATTTTCAAAATAACCAGATTGTTCTGATGGAATTACCAAGGCATTATTATTGGCATTTACCAAGTTAACATCAACGCGATGTGTTTTTGTTTGATATTGGCCCGTATACATTTCTGAAGAAATGTCGTCTCTTTCTGCAAGGTCTGTTGAAATACTTTCATCTTTTAATACCTGTTTAAATTCATAAGTAAGCCCGTTATTATAAATAAAAATTGAGAACTGATCATTTTTAATGACATATAAAACATCTGAAAGCAGATTGCCGGCTTCATCTCTGACCTGTCCTTTATTTTCAATAAAATACAACGGAGTGTTTTTGGGATTTGCGTTTTGCGATTCCGCATTATTTGCGAAAATAAATCCGGGGAGTATTACTAACCAGATGCAGAATTGTGTGCGCAATTTTTGCATAATTTTTACAGTTTTATGAGGTTTGAGTATAAAGATAAGGATTTTACAAAACAGGTTGTATGCAACAGGGTTCTAACTCCCTTTTAGGGATGGTCCAAAATAAAAAGAACCCGGATCGCACCAGGTTCTTTATATTTCCATTTATTATTTAATAACCCCGAATAAGAAAATTTTAAAGTCCTGCTAAATCTGTAAAATTTTCGATATTTTCTATTCGGGGTAAATCCAACTAATGCAATGTCGCTGTGCTCCTAACCATTGCATAAGTTGGATTAAGCTCCTAAGGCAACTCTTTTAAAAGAAGTTACGGTCAGATCTTTATTCACTCCCACTAATACTTCACGTATTGTTTTAGCATTATCTTTTACGAATTTCTGATTTAATAAAGTAGCATCCTTAAAATATGCTTCTAATTTACCTGTTGCAATTTTTTCTAAAATAGCTTCCGGTTTTCCTTCTGCACGTGCTTGTTCGCGACCAATTTCCAATTCACGGGTTTGCACATCCTGTGGAACATCTCCTTTATCAATTGCAATTGGAGCCATTGCTGCAATTTGCATTGTAATGTCTTTACCGGTAGATATAATTTCTTCCCCATTTTGATTTAAGGCAACCAATACACCAACCTTTCCATTAGAGTGATTATATCCAACAACAGTTTCGCCGGTAATTAAAGCGTAATCTGTGATTTCAATTTTTTCTCCGATTTTTCCAACCTGATCTGCAATTTTTCCGGCTACAGTATTACCATCCATTTCCAATGCAAGTAAGGCATCTTTAGAAGCTGGTTTTTGTGCCATTGCTAAAGCAGAAATAGATTTTGCAAATTCTACATAATCGGCATTTATTGCAACAAAATCTGTCTCACATCCCAATCCGAAAATTGTTCCGTAAGATGCATCTGAAGATACACTTGCAATTACAATTCCTTCATTTGTTTCACGGTCGGCGCGTTTTTCACAAACCTTCTGACCTTTTTTTCTCAAAAAATCGATAGCTGCTTCAAAATCACCGTTCATTTCTTCCAGGGCTTTTTTACAGTCCATCATTCC
>JAYSYX010000138.1:0-1839 GCA_043727235.1 Bacteroidota bacterium | reverse complement strand
AATTATTTTTAAGGAGGCAAGAACCCTGCTCGGACTTTTGCCGGATTAATTATTCTTAAGGAGGCAAGAACCCTGTTCGGACTTTTGCCGAATTAATTATTTTTAAGGATGCAAGAAACCTGCTCGGACTTTGCCGGGACAATTGCCGGATTAATTGTTCTATTCCAACCTATAACATCCCTCCGCCTTCACCGAATAAACCGGTATCTCCATCCTTCCAAATTGTTTAACCCAGTAATTATTGCTTTTCCAGCTGTTGGTATTATCGATTATGTAAGTGGCATTTGCAAAGGGGTTGGAGGTGGAATCAATTTTTAGAAAGGGATCTTGAGTGAGTATGACGTAATTTATTATTTCAGCATTGGGGATGGAATCGTTGCGGGTTTCTTTATCGAGAAAATAAAGGGTGCTGCCGTTGTAGTATAAAAAGGGATAACGGTAATAAAATGAAGTTATGGGTGTAAATTCTTTTTGTGTTTTGACATTGATGTATTGGGCATCCTTAATTCCATTTTTTATAAAATCATTTTTTAGGTGGAAGGTATATTCTTCTGAATTGCGGAGTGAATCGGTATCGGTAAATACATAAGCGTTGGTTCCGTTGTTGATAACGATGGCGGTGTTTTTTTTCAGGTTGTAGATGCTGATATTCTTATTATTGTTGTTTTCGAATTTGTGTAGGGTAAGACTCAAACTAAACAATAAAATACCCGCCAACATCCCCAAAAAATATTTTTTTTCTTTTAACACTAAAAACGCTCCGAATAATATAATGATGAGATATAAAAGTAATGTAGCAATAGTATTGAGATATAAATTATCGGTAACAGAATAAGGTAATTTTTCAATGCGTATCACCGAATAATTCATGATACGCAATCCCCAATCGAGTAAAAATGCTATGCCCGAACCTACAAAAGGAATGGCACCAAAAACAAAAAATGCAACTCCTAAAACCAATATTAAAAAAGAAACCGGAATTGCGATCAAATTTGAGATTAAAAAATAATTAGGGAACTGATGAAAATAATATATTCCTATTGGAGAAGTAACAATTTGTGCGGCAATAGAAACGGAAGTCATGGACCAGAAATATTTAACTATTGTATTAATGGGTTTCCAGATATTGTAAATGAGCGGTTGAAAAAAAACTATCCCTCCCACCGCAAGATATGACAACTGAAATCCTACTTGCGTAAGCTGATAGGGATCGTCGAGCAACAGAGGAAACATGGATACAAACAAAATATTAAAACTATCTATCTGCTGATCATATAATTTTCCCAACGCAAGAAAAGTGAACATAACTGCAGAACGATTTACACTGGGCGATAAGCCGGATAAACAAGCATATAACCAAATTATTATGAGAATGATTACCGTTTTAAATAAAGCAGCTTTGGAGCGTTTGGTGAAAAAGAAGGAGAAAGGACGGAACAAAAACTCGAGAATTACGTATAATATGCCAACGTGCAAACCGGAAACTGCCAGAATGTGCATAGTTCCTGTATTTGCGTATGCTTGTTGCACTTCATCAGGAATTACACTTTTTTGTCCGATAATTAAAGCAACTCCCACCGAAAGTGAATTTTCATTTTTAATGTGTTTTTCCATCAATCGAATAAAATAGGATTTCCAGCCATAAATATGTGTCCAGATGTTTGTTGCTTCGTTTCTGTTTGTTTTTTGATACTCACCTTCCTTTAAAAATGCAACATGATATATCTTTAAATTCTTCAAATATTTTCTGTAATCAAATGCCTCCGGATTTTTTGATGACTGAGGTTCAGCGAATTTATTTTTAATATAAATAATATCGCCATAATTAAAATTTTGCGG
>JAYSYX010000137.1:0-12196 GCA_043727235.1 Bacteroidota bacterium | reverse complement strand
AGCGGTAACTGCTAAAAAACAAAAATCCACAAGTCCTGTAGGGACGGCATGTAAAAATGTTTTGGAAATAGTCGAATTTCCAATGATGCAATATAACTTCGAAAATAGATGCTTTAAACTTACCCAATTACCATCATTCGACCTTAAGGATCCAACTCAGTTTGAACATTTCATTCAATATAAATATTTCGAAAGATATGAAATCCCTTCTCACAAAATTCCGCCTCTTTAGAAAACCCATATTTATTATAAAACAACATTAACCTTCTGAAATAATCTGAAGAATTTTCATTTAGTGCGAAATTTAGTTTTTCAAGACATTGAGGACAAATGATCAAAGGTTTTTTATCTGATTCCTGAAGCGAATTACTTCCATTTAAAACACAGGAAAATATTTTACAATGTTTCATAGATAACATATGCAAAAATTCGTGAGAAGTTGTTCCCATTAATCGCCGCAGACATAAATTAAATGCGGAGTCACTTTCTGAGGGATCGCCATACCTGTGGAAAGAAGATACTCCTACCCTTTCTTTGATATTTGCCTCTCCGAAAACAAAATTCCAATCATCATCAGGATATAGATCAGAAGAAGTAATTGCCATCATTCCAACAGCATCGTCAGGAAGATTTTTTACGAGAAGGTCATGCAAAATATATCCGCTGTTTAATTGACCTTTGCGTTTCTTATTTGATGGGATATCGTTTATGGAAATTCCTGTTTTAATTTTTACGGGCAGATCAAAAACTGCATACAGATATTCTGATGTGATTTTCATTAAACTTAATTCCACAGAATCAAATGCATTTAATGGAACTAAATAAATATATTTCCTTATAGAATCAGGAATTGCCGGTGATGCACTTTTATAAGCATCAACGGTCTGTTCAGATTCGGGATGTTCCGCTCGCCATTCACCGGGCAGTGGGTCAGTTAATCTGGTGTATAAATTTACAAATGTATTGTCATCATTTATTTCTTCTGGAATTGTAGTGGTGTTTTTATTATTACAATTTATTCCACAGACTATAATTATAATTCCCACAAAAATTCTGAACGAAATTAAATGCTTCAAATCAGGGAGTTATAGTTTTTATTTATCCAATACAAATTGTTTTGTTATCAATCCATCACCTGAACTGATCAATACCATATAAATTCCAGCAGGCTGAGCCGACATATCAATTCGCAAGGTTTCATTTTGAATTCTGTTGTGTTGTTCCGTATGAATTATTTTTCCTGATATATCAGCAATACTCAGAGCTATATCACTCAAATGCGCCAGATCAAGATCTACAAATATTTCATTCTGCGTAGGGTTGGGATAAAGATTTACTTCATCCTTCACTATGAATTCATCGTTTATATCGTTGTAATTTCCGACAGTAAATTGCAAATAAATTAATCCTCCGAAATCTGCCTCAAAACTTTTAATAAATGTTCCTTCCAGATCTCTTGTGCGAAAGAATCCTCCGCCATCCGTATTTGCCCACCAACTCAAACCATCTTCACCGTAATCCCATAAATATAATTCATAACATCCTTCGGCAAGATGCAGAGTATCTTTATAAGTGGTATTATCTTCAAAAGTTGTTCTTTCAAATATGGTATTGCCGTGATGATCATAAACAAACAGATCATTTTCATGTGATGCCGTATTTGTTTTTGTTTCCAGATAAAAATCAGCAGGATAAGTTGGTGGAATTGACATTTTAGAAATAATAGCATTATTAAATGCATATTCATCCGTTCCGCCATTTGGATTACTAATTACAACAGAAAATTCAGTTCCCACATTGGTCCATCCAAAATTGGGAAGCGTAACTTCCTCACTTTCCATAACTGCCAACTCTCCGGTCCATGTATAATTTGTTTGTATTTGATCTTTAATTCCGAAGGTAACATCCAAAGAAGTTAAAGTAGTTGAACCTGTATTTTTAATTACAATAACCGGATTGGAACAAACCGGATTTTTTCTGGAATGCATATCATTATCAGAAGGTGAAATAATTTCTTCCAAAGCAGCATCCAATGAAAAATTTGGTGCACCATAAGTTACTAATTGCACTGATGTAACATAGGTTGGAACTGATCCTGCACCGTTCCAGGTATATTCTTCCGCATTATAATCAAAATCATAGGTATTTCCAGGAACAACATCCTGTGTTAATTCATAATCATAGGTCCATACTTCTGCACCCGGACACCAGTTTGCTCTGTCGTAAACCCAGGTTCCTCCTTGAGGATAAACAGGATTTACATCACAATTGTCTCTCCATATTTCTCTGCTCCAAACTGTTGCGCCATCAACAGATAAATTATGTTCGCGTGAACAAAATTCGGCACAATTTGCAGTGCCACCAAAACCATGACCTGTGACACGAACTTTTACTCTGCTGTTAACGGCATCATTCGGAATTGTTATTTCCTGCTCAGGAGTGAGATCATTAAAAGAAGGGGTTAATCCATATCCATAAAATCCAAACCATAAATTAGAAACGGAGATAGGATCACGCGGCGGAGTTCCCTCAATGAACCATAATTCTATATCCAATAATTCCTGCCAGTTACCCGCACTTAAATGCACGGAGTCATGCAATAATGGTCGGTAATCACTTATATCGTAAGTCCAGGTAAATCCATCACCAAGATCAAGTCCAATTCCATAAGGAGTAATAAATCTTCCCAATTCAATGGTATTAATTACTTCATATGGATCGCTGTAATATTCAAGATCCTCATTATAAATTGTTGATGTTGCAGCAATTAATATTGAGTCAGCTATTGTGCCATCAGCGTTGTATGTATAAGTATAAAAATCGGAAGCATACACTAATAAAGTATCTGTTGCAAACGTTGGATCTGTAGGATCAAAATAAATTAAAGTGATAGGATCGGTCGGTACATTAGTTATAATTAAAATAGAATCTGTATGATCAGTAAATACGCCTTGTTCAAACGAAACTGCAGGGCGATAATTACTGGAATTAATATTACGGAATAATTGTTCCGCATTATTATATCTTGTAATTGCACCTACCATTCCCAGGTCATTTCCGGAAACCTCATCGGGTTCTGTTAATCCATCACCATCATTAAAATGATAATACAATAATAGATTCGCATTATATGGATGTAAGTCATCGAGATCCTTATATAAATAATCATTTATTGTAGTTGCATCTAATTCTACATTCCAGATTGCAAATTCATCCATATTTCCCGCATAAGATTCCGAACCTCCCCAATTTCCTTTTCCCAATCGAAGATTAATGATATCCTCCATTAATTTCACAGTACCTGTTCCTGAATGCCATAAAATTCCATTCTTATATATCTTCATGGAACCGGTAACCGTATTTTTTGTAAAGGCCCAATGCGTCCAATTTGTTTCATAATCTGCAGCAAGGGAAACTTTGTTTATTCTGTCATAACCTCCCACATTACCGGCATCCCAATAAACATTTGCGTCGCTCCATGGTGTGTGACTATTTAAAACTCTTGCACCCGCTGAGGTAATTGCCTCGAAGGTGGTTCCGTTTTGTGGTTGGTATGCAGCATCACCCTGACTCCAAAAAGAAATAGTAACCTGTTCACTGAGATCACCAAGTGGATTTCCGATTACGTCTGCATAATCAGGATTATAGAATTCAATATATTTATCGTACGACGATGATGTGAGTGCACTAATAAAACCTGCGTCCTGCGCACCTGTTAAATAAGATAAACCGGTAAAATCATTATTCTGATATGTAATTTCAATTAAAATATTAGAAACTCCATCCCAATAAAATGGAGTTAAAAAATCTATAGCTCCATTACCAATTGAAAAGGTTGTGTTTTGATCATACACTGTTGTAGCAGCACCTGATTCAAAAATATTTGTGCTGAATGCATCACTTGCAGTTGTTTTCATTTTTATTTTGAGGTGCTGCATGGTATTACCCGCAGATTGAATATCAAAATCCATCCCTGTAATATTTCCTGCAAGCAATCCGGCAGCTGTTAATTCAGATGCCCGCCAAATAAATTGAGATCTTGAAATGGGATATGCAGTATAAAAGGGATAATAAATAGATACATCGGAGCTTCCGATCAGATAATTATTGAGCGAAATGGTATCGTCGTGAACAATATAATATTCCCAGTAAGGTATGGTAGTATATGTTTGACCTTCAGAATAAGAAAAAGTATCCTGTGAAGCACCATTAACGGTAAAAAACGGATGTAATAACAAGGTGCTGTCGAGTTCTCCCGTATGTTCATATAAATAATTATACGTCAGGTAATCCCACTCGCCACATGCCGGGCTTTGTAAAGGATTACATTTCAAGGTATATTTCATGATGATCTTTTCGATGGAAACATCAAGTCCGGGGAGTTCAAACCAAGCATCTTGTGGTGAGCCGAAGGTGAAGGTCTGCACTTTTATGGTATCACCGGGATCAGCAAAAACATTTGTTGCAGTTATGATAAAAAGTGAAAGGGCGAAAAATATTTTTTTAATGTTCGAAAACATGGTCGTAAGTTTGGTGCAAATATAAGAAAGATGCATGTTGAGGCGGTTTCGAGAACTGTCAAATTAGCATCACAAAGACTCAAGAATGATAAAAGCGAAAAATATACATAAGTCGTATGGTCCTTTGCAAGTGTTAAAGGGTGTGGATCTGCAAATAGAAAAGGGTGAATTGGTAAGCATAGTGGGTGCTTCAGGAGCGGGTAAAAGCACTTTGCTTCACATAATAGGCACTTTGGATAAGCCCGATGCTGGGCAGCTTACCATCAACGATCTTGTGATCAATGGCTTGAATGATAAACAATTAGCCTCATTCAGAAACAAACATATTGGATTTGTATTTCAATTTCATCATTTATTGCCCGAATTCACTGCCTTGGAAAATGTATGTATCCCCGGATTTATTGCAAAAAGGAAGGAAAATGAAGTGGAACAAAAGGCTAAAGAATTTTTAGATTATCTCGGTTTAAACGACCGCCTTCAACATAAACCCAATCAATTATCCGGAGGGGAACAGCAGCGTGTGGCAGTTGCAAGAGCATTAATAAATCAACCCCTGGTAATTTTGGCAGATGAACCCTCCGGCAATCTTGATACACAAAATGCAAAGGAATTACACGATCTGTTTTTTAAATTGAGGAAAGAATTTGATCAAACCTTCATAATTGTAACGCATAATGAGGAATTAGCAAATATGGCAGATAGAAAGATCATCATGAAGGATGGTCTGATTTGAGGTTTCATGTTTGCAAAAAAAATGTATAATTCCGCTTTTTCTTCCATTCTGAATTATCATTTTACGATCAGATGTTAAAATTCCCCATATGTACTTTTACTTAGAATTTGGGGAGTAAAATGCACGAAAATTTCATCATATTTAATGCCTTTATAGGTGTATAAACATATTTATTTACAACATATTCTCAATTAAATCAACTGCCTTAAGAGATAAAACGATAAATAGGATAGCGGGGCATATGTATTGACTTCTTTATTTAAATAAATTAATTATTTACAATTAAAATTTTAAATTATGAAAAAGACAATTACATTGTGTTGTTTATTGCTGACGGCATGGGCAGCAAAAACACAAGTTGCACTTCCTGCACTTAAATCGGAAGATTTTATGGAAGGATTTATATTACCGCTCGGAATAGAGAATTGTGGTGATGAAAGATTATTCATAGTGGAACAAGGTGGAAAAATCTGGATCGCCTTGCCCGGAGGATCAAAATTACCGGATCCATATCTTGATATCTCCGATAAAGTATTTGATGTTGGAGGAGAACAAGGATTATTAGGACTTGCCTTTGATCCTAATTACAGTGAAAATGGATATTTGTATGTTAACTACACTGCCAAGGAAAAGGGAAATACTTTCATTAGCAGATTTACGGTTAATCCAATAAATCCAAACAGAGTAAATAAGAATACAGAACTTGTTTTATTAAAAGTAAAACAACCGTTTGAAAATCACAATGGCGGACAATTGCGTTTTGGCCCTGATGGTTATTTATACATTGCGCTTGGGGATGGTGGTGACGCCGGTGATCCTTACCAAATGGCACAAAATACAGGTGAATTATTAGGTAAATTATTGCGCATTGATGTGCATAGCGGAGTATTATATGGTATACCTGATTCTAATCCTTTTAAATTTGTTGCTGGTTACAAACCAGAAATATATGCATTGGGATTGCGCAATCCATGGCGATTTAGTTTCGATCGTTTAACAGGTGATCTTTGGTTAGCAGATGTTGGTCAAAATAAATATGAAGAAATTAATTTTCAAGCAGCAATGACCGAAGGTGGTCAAAATTATGGATGGGATTGTAGAGAGGGAAAACATAACTTTCAACCCGGTAATTGTGCACCTGCTACAACCTTAACCCATCCTATTGTAGAATATTCACATGAAGATGGTAATTGTACAGTAGTTGGCGGATTTGTTTACAGAGGAACACTTTATCCAAAAATGTATGGCAAATATTTTTATAATGATTATTGCAGTGGTGTATTCAGCACTATTTATAATGATGGCGGTACTTGGGTGAATCAACCTCTAATGATGGAAACTCCATTTGCATATGTAACCTTTGGTGAAGATATGCATGGAGAATTATATCTTGCCGATATAGTAGATGGTGAAATATATAAACTTATTGATACATCAGGTGGAAAATGGGGAACCATTGCAAGTGAGATCGATATGACTATTTTCCCAAATCCTTCAAGCGGTGAATTCCAGGTAAATTGGATCGCAAAAACAACTGAAAAATGTAGTATTGAAATTCTGAATACATACGGACAAAAAATATACACTGAAACAACTGTTTCTAATGTAGGTATGAATTCATTTACTTATTCAGACGAAACTTTGTTGCCGGGATCTTATATATTCTTAATTAAAACTAATAACGAATCAACAAGAAACCAATTTGTTGTGCAAAATTAAGTGCGTAAAATAAATTTAAAAAAAACAGGATCGGATTGATCCTGTTTTTTTAATGTACCGATGGAACAGCCGGATGTACCAATGTACCGATGAACAGCCGCTTTGATGTATAAATGAAACAACTGACTAGACCAATGTACAAAGGAACAGCCGGTATGATGAAACAATGGAACAGCCGAATGTACCAATGTACCGATGAACAGCGATTTGATGTATAAATGAAACAACTGACTGGACCAATTTACAAAGGAACAGCCGGTATGATGAAACAATGGAACAATTGATTGTGCCCATATATTAATGACCAAGCAGGATGATTAACCAATTTACCTCTGAATGGATTATGAAAATATATCATTGAAAAAAAGGAATGTTTAATAGTAGTAGAAAATGTTGTTGGAAAGAGGTTATGTGAAAAGAATAAGTGGAATTACTTTTTAAACAAAAAAATTAAATTAATTCCAATTATGGTAAAAGCGGAAAAAAATAATCCGATAATAGCAAGCACAAGTGAAAAAAATGGTGCTACAATTGCATATTCAATTCCCTCTGCACCGGCGACATCATAAAAGAACATTTGTTTCTTTACCAATTGATAATGGCCTTTCTGTTCCTCAAATAAAAATTCATAAAAAGGAAAATGATCATTTGAAATTTCACCTCCATCTAAACCGGAGTATATGTATTTAGTGTTATCAACGGTGCTGAATTCAATCAATAACCCGTTTATTTTTGGTTTGTTGCCATATGAATTATTTTCATGCATTATTGCATAAGTTTGAGATATTTGTATTTCCACATCCTTTAAAATATCTGAATTAATTTTTTTATTGACATCCTCGTAAACAGCTCGAAAGTTGAGGCTTTTCAAATTGTCCCAGTTTATATCCTCGAGTAACATGAGAGCCCTATAATTCTCACCATAATAGGGATCCTTTCTCCCATAAAGCGTATCATCATATTGGTAAGAACCTGAATTCACATGCAATGGATTTATTCCAACGGTATCTACATTGGTTACTCTACTGAGGGTTAATATTTGTTCTGCATCCGTTAATTCTTTAAATACAGGTGGTCTTGTAAAAGAATATCCCCAATATTTATAATTCTGTTGTGTAGCATATACAGTAAAAACAATTTGTGCTAACAAACAAAACAGGAAAAAGCCTTTTATTAAAACCGGGATCCTTTGCTTTCGAAACAACAAATTAAAACAAATACCGCCAATAACCGGAATTATAACAAAAATCAGCACCCAATATAAATTTGTAGAATAATGATATATGATGTGATCGAAATAGCGTTTTTTAATCATCATTGCTGCAAACAACAATCCATGCACGATAGTAAAGCCAGCAGTAAATAAAGCAATATTGTTAATTAAGGTGCTGGCTGTCTTTTTAATTTGCATACCCATATAAGGATTAACTTAGAAATTCAGTTTTGCATAATGTTCCACAATTATAAACCGTTTCCCGATGGTTCCCCATGCATGTTAAAGTCCACTTCTCAAAAGCGTTGACTCTCATTTGCTAATTTGCTAATCCCTTTGCCGCGAAGCGGCTGCTAATTTGCTAATTACTCGCTTCTCCCGTAAAATAATCAAGCTTATGTTTAAACAATACATTAAATGTTGTAAGACTACCATATATACGTGTAATATATTGTTGCATCTCCACCTTTTCAGCATCAGATAATTTGGGATGCGCATTTATTTTTTGTTCCATAACGCGCAGACGGTCGCGAAGCATTACAATTTTGTGAAAAAAAGTTTCTATGGGAATTTCTTTGGATTGTAATTTCTTATCTGCCGGTTCGAGAATCATCGTACCTCCGTCATATCTGTCGGCAATATGAATTATTTCTGTAACATCACTCCATTCCCTTAAAATTTTAACCAATGCATCCTCCGCTTCAGAAAAACTCACGGAATATTCGGTTTCCAAAGCTTCAATCACTTCCATATTTGTATCCTTCAAGACACCCTTTATGCCTTTGTTGATAAAACAAATATCATAGGCCCGTTTGTGAACGAAAACCACAACCCCTGCTCCGTGATCGGGGTGATTAACTCTTGATCCAACACCTAAAACTTCCATATTAAAATTTTGACTGCAAGTTATACAGTTTTATAAGCAAAAAAAAGCCCGTCCACCGAAGGTGAACGGGTATAAGCGTTGAACACGACTTCAACACTTCACACATTATAATTTGTCGAAACGGCAAACCTTAGGGGGTAAATTGCCGAATTTTACCACAAAGATATAAGAACCTTTTTGTAATTGCATTATATCTAAGGAATATGTTCGTGTTCCCGGGGTAACTAATTCCGTTTTTTGGAGTTGGATTTGCATATTCTGGTTCATAATCGTATACTGCATTTCCATTTCAGCACTAAGACTGAAACTAAAATTCATGACCCTGTCAACCGGGTTCGGGTAGGAACAAACGAAACTTGTGATAGCTTCCGAACAAGGCTGTCCAAATTTTAAGCTTGAATAATTTACATCTCCATTTATTGCAGTAATTTTCAATCGGTAGTATTCAATATTGGGAGAAGAAACTGAATCTGAATAATTAAAATTAATTTTTTCGCCTACTGTTTCCCCATCTGTTAAAATTGCTACTGCGGTATAAACATTTCCATCCTGCGTTTTTTCAATTTCATAATTTGCTGCTTTATTTTGAATATCCACTTGCCAATCCATCCATATTTTTCCATCCTCCCCACAATATACATTTGTTTCGGGAGTTGTATTCCTTAAAGGATGTATGGAATTCGAAAGTACTTCAATTTTATTGCGTTCTGCATTTAATCCGGCGAGATCATCGCGTCCATCGCGATCAAAATCATTTACCATCAATTCATCGCTCAATGCAACAAAATTTTGTGCTTCAGCAAAACTAAAATCACCTTCGGCACTTGAAATATTTCTGAATACTTTGGTGATCTGCATTCCTGAACCTGTTGATGAGGCCGCAATATCAAATTTACCATCCTGATCAAAATCACCTAATACAATTCCACGAGGAGAACCCGCTTCTATAAAAATGATCTGCCCAAAACTTATATTTCCAACTCCTGAAATATTGGGCAAAATGGAGAAATCGCCGTTGGGCCAATTAGAGGTGATAAGGTCGGGCCTGAAATCATTATCAATATCACCAATATCAAAACTATGAACAAAACGATCTGTTTTCTGAGTAGAAGCATTTGCAAACGCAATAGTATTTGCTCCGTAGCTTGTTAAATTTCTAAGAACCGAAACGCCATAATTAGTAGCAGTAACGATATCTGCATTACCATCTCCATCAATATCGGCACATTTAAGATCATATATTGTAGCACCTGCTTCAAAAGATAATGAAACATCGAATAGAGGAACCGATGCTTTAGTTGCAGTAATATTCCGCAAAACATGAATTTTATCACCGCAGGCCGCAGCTATATCGATAAATCCATCAGAATTGAAGTCACAAAGAGTTACAGCCGAAGTATTTAAAGGCACAATTACAATTTCAGCAACCCCGAAACTTAACTTACCGGGCGTAGAATTATTTTGGATTACCATTATTGATGTCTCACCGCTATTGGAAATAATTATCTCCGGCAGCCCATCGCGATTTAAATCACCTAGGTAAAAATTCTCAGAATTTCCACCTATATAACTAAATTGAAATGGTTTCGAAAACGAAGTTTCACGATTGGGTGCTGTTGTAGACGAGTTGAGGAAAATTTGCACAATAGGGTTGTTTTTGAAACACATAACCAGATCCATTTTCCCATCCTTATCCATATCGCCGGTTCTCAATCCCGATGGCGTGAAACCTGAAATTGACTGCAGTCCAGGATCTGTAATAGCGGTTAAACTAATCTGAGCCTTAGTGTCCAAAGAGCTTATAAGGATTGCGAGCAGCATTGAGCACCCAAAGGTGAACATAGAAAAATGAATTGTGTATCGTGTCGTGGTCATGCTTAATGTGTTATAAGGCAAAATTCGTACTGAAGCTCAAAGGCTCCAAGGATTAATCCCTTTACTTATTAAGTTCCTATTGTGTACTGTAATAAATAAAATACACTATTTAGTTATTTTTATGCTTTCATAACTAAGTTTCTATGAATTATTCAGGTTCGTTATATGAACTGGTTTTATCGCTTACAAAAACCGAAAAACGCTACTTCAAGTTGTTTGCCCGGTTTAACAAGCAGGGAAGCAACCTGATAAAATTATTTGATGCAATAAGCATACTTCGACTTAACAGTGATAAGGAAATAAAAACACATTTTGAAAAACAAAATTTTGTTAAACATATTGATGTATATAAGGTCCATTTGAAGGATATTATTTTACAGAGCATGCGCAATTTTCACCAGCACAGAAACACCCGGAGTGAATTGCATAACAATTTGGAGGATATACGTTTTTTATTTGAGAAAGGATTGTATAAACAGTGCGGAAAACTGATCACAAGATCAAAACAACTTGCAGAGGAGACGGATAATTTTACAGTGATATTAGACCTCCTCCAGTTGGAAAACAACTTACCCTTAGAAATGGAAAATTTTAATGCCCGCAATAAAAAACTTTCTGAACTTACTCAGGAAGAAAAAATCATCATACATAAATTATCTGCGGATTCGCAAATGAGTTATAAAGCGACACAAGTGAAGTTGTTAATCCAACAATTTGAAAATACCGGTAATGAAATTATTTATTTTGAATTGGTTGAAGCTATAGCCGGTATTAAAACGCAGGAAAAGGATTTAACCCCTTCCTTAAAAAGAAATGTATATTTATCAAAAGCGCTATTCCACAAAACTCTGCACCAATATTCTGAAGCGAAAAATAATATTGATCAATACCTCAACTCCTTCCAGAATTCAACCATAGTCATCAGGGCCAATGTCGAAAATTATTTTCAGGCTTTGGCAGATCGAATATACTTTTGTATTCAACTAAAACAATTTGAAGAGGCATTGCTCCGAAATGAGGAATTAATAAAAATACCAGCCCTATTGAGTAAAAATCAAAAAAGAAATGTCAGATTATTGACGCAAATTAATGGAAATTATATTCTTAATAAACTCCGGGTATTTCTTAGTTGTGGTGAAATTGATAAAACATATCCACGTATTGCAGAAGCACAATTATTTCTGTCGCAACAAGACAAAAACTGTAGTTTAGAATTGCAAATGGAGTTGATCTACTGTGAGGCCTATTTT
>JAYSYX010000136.1:0-4518 GCA_043727235.1 Bacteroidota bacterium | reverse complement strand
GAAATTCCATTTCAATGCAACTTTATCATTAAACACTCTTGTTATAGGTAATAAATATTCAACTTCCGCGCTCATTAAATTAAATCCATTAGTATGTTCCAATAATAAAAGATCGGGAGTGAGTTCAACAGTATCATTTAAATAGGAACCCGCATATTTAACTGAAGCAGCTTCCGTAACAACTCCCGACATGGTTACTGTCTGATATTTTGTTACAACATATTTCATGTGATCAACACCAAATGAAGCACTGATGCGGTCGGTAATGAAATAACCTAAACGGTAATTATATTGTGGCACCCACATGGTAGCTGGATTAATATAATCTACAGAAAGAGGAGTGGGCCGGTCTGTTGCTTTTAAATTATAAAAAGTAAGATCGTACTCCGGACCTTTTACATGAAAAGTAGAATTTCGAAACCAGGTTCTGTTATATCCCCAATAGAAATAAAATTTACCTTTTTGAGAATGTAGGTTTTTGCTAATACTATCACTTTGACCAAAACTTGTTGAAGAAGATCCTAAAAATAAAAACAATATTAAAATATATAGAAATGTATTTTTCAATGATGGAGAATTATTCTTTTTTTAATAAGATTTAAATCAAAGGGCCAATATTTCAACCAGTTGCAACATTTGTTTATTAATTTCCATGTGATGTTTGGTTGCATTTGCAAAGGGTGTAAAGGCCACTTCATCACTAATTAATCCCGCCATTACATTTTTTTTACCATCAATTAATGCCTCTACTGCTGCCATACCCAATCGGCTGCCCAATATTCTATCGCGCACGGTAGGATTTCCTCCGCGTTGAATATGTCCCAATACGGAAACACGGGTATCGTACTGATTAAATTTTTCTTTTACCAATTTTGCAATTTCAAAAGCCCCCCCGCGATCATCACCTTCAGCAACTATTACAATGGCAGATGTTTTCTGATGAGCCCATCCTTTTTGGAGAATACTGATTAAATTTTCGATATCAGTTTCGGTTTCCGGAATTACAATAGCTTCCGCACCACCTGCAATTCCTGTGGAGAGAGCAATAAACCCCGCATCTCTTCCCATCACCTCCACAAAAAACAAACGATTATGTGAAATTGCAGTATCTCTAATTTTATCTATGGCATCAATTGCTGTATTAATTGCGGTATCAAATCCGAGCGTATAATCTGTGCCAAAAAGGTCATTGTCTATTGTTCCCGGAACCCCAACACAACTTATTCCATATTCCTTTTCAAAAACTGTAGCCCCGCGAAAAGTACCATCTCCCCCAATTGCCACAAATCCTTCTATGCCATTTTTTTTAAGATTTTCAAACGCTTTTTTTCTTCCTTCCTCAGTCATAAAAGCCTGACTGCGGGCCGTTTTTAAAACAGTTCCTCCACGCTGAATAATATTACTTACATCAACCGATTCCATTTTCTTAAATTCACCATCTATCATACCTTCATATCCGCGCATAATTCCGAATACTTCCAAACCATGATAAATACCGGTGCGCACAACTGCTCTTACACAAGCATTCATTCCGGGGCTATCCCCACCGCTTGTCATTACTGCTATTTTTTTCATTCTAATTAATTAGTGATCTGTATTATTTATTTTATCTATATTCTACCAGGGATATACATCAATGAAATTAATTTTCTTTGGTCAATCAATATTCGCCAACATATCTTTTGTCATCGCATCGAGATCATATTCGTGTTTCCAACCCCATTCATTTCTGGCAATGCTGTCATCAATACTTCCAGGCCAGGTTTCCGCAATTTTTTGACGAAAATCAATATTATATGTTACTTCAAAATCAGGGATATATTTTTTTATTGATTCCGCTACCAACTTTGGAGAGAAACTCATTGCTGAAAGATTATAGGATGAGTGAACCTTCAATTTTTCAGCAGGTGCATTCATTAACTCTAAAGTCGCTCTAATCGCATCCGGCATATACATCATAGGTAAAAAAGTATTTTGTCCCAAATAACATTCGTATTTTCCTTCTTTTTTTGCTTTGAAATAAATATCCACTGCATAATCAGTTGTGCCTCCACCCGGTTCCGTTTTATAACTAATGATGCCAGGATAACGAAGACTCCTCACATCAAGACCATATTTTAAATGATACCAATCGCACCATCTTTCACCTGCTAGTTTACTAATGCCATAAATAGTATTTGGTTCCATTACGGTGATCTGTTCTGTATTTTCTTTTGGAGTAGTAGGGCCAAATGCTGCAATAGAACTAGGCCAATATACACTTTGAATATTTTTTTCGCGTGCCACTTCCAACGTATTAATTAAACCGTCCATATTCAATTGCCATGCTTTCTGTGGATATTTTTCGCCGGTTGCCGATAACATTGCGGCCATATTATACAAATGGGTAGGTTTATATTGTTCAACTAATTCCCCCAATCGCTGAGCGTCCATTACATTTAATATTTCGAAGGGACCTGATTCTAAAAGCTCACCATCAGGTTTTTTAATATCGGCAGCTATAACATTAGAATCACCATAAATTGAGCGCAATAACATGGTCAATTCAGCTCCAATTTGGCCACTGGCTCCTATTAATAATATCGTTTCTCCCGGCATGCAGAATTTTTAAGGCAACAAAAATAGGGTTATGAGGTTTATTTACAAACTTCCGTGCCTAACATATTATGCTTTACCTTTAGGCCCGATCTCAATTTAAGATGAAAAAGATCCTTGTAGTTGTTGGCACCCGACCGAATTTTATAAAAATTGCCCAATTTAAAAGCGCGGCTGCTTTTCACAACTTCGACCTTCGAATAGTGCATACCGGGCAGCATTTTGATGATAATCTATCCGCTATCTTCTTCCAACAACTTGAACTCCAACCGGATTATTTTTTAAAGATTTTAAATTCAGATCCTGAAAAACAACGACTTGAAATTATTGCCGGTCTAACACAATTAATACACCAAAAATTTGTTCCCGATCTGATAATTGTGGTTGGTGATGTAAATTCCACAAGAGCAGCAGCAGAAACCGCCTCCATATTAAAAATTAAAATAGCCCATATTGAAAGCGGTTTGCGGAGTTTTGACCGAAGTATGCCCGAAGAAATAAATCGTATAATTACCGACGAACTCAGTACCTACTTTTTTATAACGGAAGAAAGCGGTTTAATAAACTTAAAAAATGAAGGCAAAGATCCTCAGCATTTGTATTTTATTGGAAATACGATGATAGATACATTAATAAAATATAAGGAGGAAATTGAGAATGATCAGATATTAAATGAATTGAATATAACCGAAAATAATTTCGCTTTAATTACCCTGCACCGACCATCAAATGTTGATAATAAAATTGATTTGGAAAGGTCGCTGAGTCTGTGTGCACATGTTGAGAAAAAATGTAAATTGGTTTTTCCAATTCATCCAAGAACATATCAAAAATTAGTTTGCTATAACCTACTGCAATATTTGCAGAATTTAGAAAATGTAATTATTACAGAACCTCTGAGTTATTTTGCCTTTCAAAAACTAATTTTTGCCTGCAGCTTTGTAATTACTGATAGTGGCGGAGTGCAGGAAGAAACAACCTTCAGAAAAAAACCCTGCATTACAATCCGACCAAATACAGAACGACCTTCCACAATATTAATAGGTACAAATACACTAACTGACTGGAATTTAGAAAGCATAGATGCCTTGGTTAATTCTATAAACAATAATACTTATAAATCCGGTGACATCCCTCCTTTATGGGATGGGCAAGCTACAAAGAGAATTTTTCAGACTCTTGCAGAAGTATTATAAAGTTCATTTAAAATTTCAGCAAATCTTTTTGCAGTTTCTTTTCTGGTATATTTATCAATTCCAAATGAATTAATATTCAATTTTCCGGATTTATATAGTTCGAATAATAATAATACTTTTTCTTTAATATCTTTTTTAATATTCATTTCGGCTACTAATCCCGAATTGGTCTCGGCAACTATATTAGCTGCATCACCTTTTGAGTTTCCGATAAGCAAAATCGGTCTGCGTGCAGCGAGATATTCAAATAATTTAGCCGGAATTCTACCTAAAATATCATGGGTATCATTTAATAACAACAGCAATACAGGAGAACGTTGCATGGCCTTTACCGCCTCGTTGTGCGGCAAATGTTCCACATGAATTAATTTATCATTTAATTTGTTTTTTACTATACTTTCTGATACAGTAAAATCGATATTTCCGGTCAGTTGAATTTTCAGCTCCTTATTAAATTCTGTGTTTCCCTTACACACTTCTGATAAAACTTCCCACAATAATTCAGGGTTTCGTGCTTTATTGATCATTCCCGAATGATGTAATATAAATCCAGTTTCAATTCCATCAACATTTTTGTCGAAATCATCCTCATCAAAACCATTAGTAATAACTTCGGTATTGTTATTATTGATAATATTAAAATCATCCGCCCATTGTTTACTTACTGTTACGACTTTATCTGCGGATCTTAAAACTTTTTGTTCCAATGCATGATGTTTTTTATCAG
>JAYSYX010000135.1:0-12341 GCA_043727235.1 Bacteroidota bacterium | reverse complement strand
TTAATCGCGCACCGTAAATTGCAAGCATTTTTACTTTTTCGGGGAAATGCATTGCAAGCATTAATCCAACAATTGCTCCATCATCAAATCCAATTACGTAAGCACTATCTATTTCCAATTTTTCGAGCAGGGCATTATAATCCTCTAAAAGTAATTCATAGGTCAGGCTATCGGCATTATTATTTGTTTGCCCCTGCCCTCTCCCATCAGCAACAATAACACGGTATTTTTTTGAGAAATAATTGAGCTGAGTGTTAAACGATTCCACTGACCCTCCGTTTTCATGAAGCATTAATAAAACAGGTCCTTCCCCATATTCCTCGTAATACATATTTATTCCGTTCACAGCAATAAAAATGCCTTCCACGTGCTCAAATGAGCCCACTTTATTATTGCCAAGTGTTTTTCCCGGAGTAACCTGCCGCTGTGCAAAACAATTTCCAATAAACAGGAAACTCAATAAATATAAACCAAATATTTTCTTCATACCAAAAGGATTATCCTGATCCAAAGATACGGGAAATTAAAAAATCAACCCTTTTTGTGACAGATGAATCTATATCCCGTTTCGTAACTTTGCCTCTCATTATGAAAATATTCTGCATTGGACGCAATTATTCTGAGCACGCTAAGGAATTGAACAACGAAATTCCGGATGCACCAGTCGTATTTATGAAACCTCCAACAGCTTTGCTTAAAGGAAAAGATTTTTATATCCCTGATTTTTCCAGCGATATACATTATGAATGCGAATTGGTATTTCGCATTTGCAAAAACGGAAAACATATTGCGGAAGATTTCGCATCCAAATATGTTGATGCAGTTACAGTTGGGATAGATTTTACCGCACGGGATGTGCAATCAGAACAAAAGAAAAAAGGTTTGCCCTGGGAAATTGCCAAGGGCTTCGATAACTCCGCTGTTATCGGAGAATTTACTTCCATCCAAAATCTGGAAAATTCCGATGATATTACCTTTTACATGATCAAAAATGAGGAAATTGTTCAAAGTGGTTCTTCAAAACAAATGCTAAATAATATACCACGAATGATCTCCTATATTTCCAAATATTTTACCCTTCAGCAAGGTGATCTTCTATTTACAGGCACACCCGCCGGAGTAGCAAAGGTTAATGCAGGTGATAAACTCGTGGGATTTCTGGAAAAGGAGAAAAAATTTGAAATAAATATCAAATAAGGGCGATAACAGCTAAAAGGGCACTCAAATCCTTTATAGCTTTGCAGCAAAATTAAAGGTCCATTTTAAAGCGCTCAATGAATCAAAAGGAAACTCTCGAATTGGTTGATAAAAAAATACTCCTGGAAGCTTACCGCATCATGTTTACGAGTAAGGTGATGAGTGAGATCTTCAATGAAAACAGGCAGACCTGCATTTTTGTGCACGCCAATTCAAGAGGACATGAGGCGATACAGATCGCAATGGGACTTCAGTTAAAAAAATGTGATTGGGCGAGTTTATATTACAGAGACGATTCCATGCTTATGGCCATGGGTTGGAAACCGGAGGAGATCTTGTTACAGTTAATGGCAAAGAGAGATGATCCTTTCAGCGGCGGGCGCAATTATTATTGTCACCCAAGTTACAAAGGAAGCGACTATCCACAAATGATCCATTCTTCCTCCGCAACGGGAATGCAGGCAATTCCTACAACCGGCGTTGCGCAAGGAATACAATATCTTGAACAACAAAATTTATTGAATACTGCCAAAGAAAATCCTTTGGTTGTTTGTTCCATCGGTGATGGTGCAATGTCGGAAGGTGAAGTTGCCGAGGCATTGCAATTTGCTGTTTTGAAAGGTTTACCTATCATTTATTTAGTACAGGATAATGATTGGGGAATCTCTGTTTCGAAAGAGGAAGCCCGAACCATGGATGCTTACGAATACGCAGCCGGATTTAAAGGTTTGAGAAGAGTGAGGGTGGATGGAAGTGATTTTACGGAGTGCTGGAACTGTGTAAAAGAAGCTATCGGTTACGTGCGAGTTAACAGAAAACCTATTTTGATTCATGCCAAAGTTCCTTTACTTGGGCATCATACCAGTGGAGTAAGAATGGAGATGTATAGAACGGAGGAGGATTTGAACGAGCATCATAGCCGTGATCCACTTCCCAAATTGAGAAATTTGCTTCAGGCAGCGGGTTTTACCAACGATGAATTGCTCCATTTGGAATCCGCGGTCGATAAGATGACCAGAGATGCCTTTAAGGCAGTGGTTGCCTCTCCCGATCCAGATCCTTCCACAGTGGAGCTTTTTGAATTTGCAGAATCACCCTTTTCTGTGGAACAAGGTACACGCGAACCTGTTGGTGCTGAGCAAGTTATGATGGTGGATGCCGCTTTATATGCAATGGATGAAATTTTGGCCAAACATCCGGAAGCTTTATTATATGGGCAAGATGTTGGGAAGAGATTGGGGGGAGTTTTCAGAGAAGCAGCAACATTAGCTGTTAAACATGGTGATCACAGAGTTTTTAACACCGCAATTCAGGAGGCATATTTAGTTGGTTCTACCTTAGGCATGAGCGCCGTCGGGGCAAAACCGGTTGTTGAAATTCAGTTCGCCGATTATATATGGACAGGAGTAAACCAATTGGTTTCCGAATTATCAAAATCATTTTATCTCACCAATGGAAAATGGAATGTTCAAACGGTAATTCGTATTCCAATAGGAGCCTATGGTTCGGGAGGACCTTATCATTCCGGTTCCATTGAATCATCCATAACTGCTATAAAAGGAATTAAAGTTGTTTACCCGAGCAATGCGGCAGATATGAAAGGTTTATTAAAAGGTGCCTTTTATGATCCGAATCCTGTTGTGATGTTCGAACATAAGGGTTTGTATTGGAGCAAGGTGCCAGGCACAACTGCTGCAAAATCAATTCAACCTTCCGATGATTATATTATTCCTTTAGGTAAAGCACGAATTTTTCAACATGCTTCCGAAGAGAAAATAAATAACGGAGAAAGTATTGTTGTAGTAACTTATGGAATGGGTGTCCACTGGGCATTAAATGCAAGCAAAAAATATCCGGGTCAGGTTGAAATATTAGATCTCCGAACATTATCTCCTTATGATTGGGAAGCAATTGAAACTTCCGTTAAACGACACAACAAATGTTTCGTTTTAACCGAAGAACCCATCATGAATTCTTTTGCGCAAGCTATTGCGGGAAGAATTTCCTCCGAATTATTCAAATATCTTGATGCTCCGGTAAAAATGTTAGGAGCAAAAAATCTTCCTGCAGTTCCCCTTAATTCCGCCTTAGAAAAGGCCATGCTTCCAAGTGCTGAAAAAGTTGGAGTGGTGATGGAGGAGCTTCTCGGGTGGTGAGTGGTGAATGGTGAGTGGTGAGTTCGCTCCAACCCGTGTCCCCACAGTGTTACCCGAAGGGAACTCTGTGGATTCGGAGCTAGATACATCATGCAGGCCGGACTCACGATTGACGATTCACGAAAATGAGTAATGAGTAATGAGTTTGCATCCTGATAGCCGAAAAGTTTTATTTCTAATTTATGAATATTGACAAATGGGTGAGTGGTGAATAGTGAGTGGTGAGATTAATCCTACCCGTGTTACCACTGTGTTACCCGAATGGAATCTCTTTGGAAAAGAAAGTTTGTTATTTGATTGGGATGTAAATTATTTTGTTAGACCTACATTTAGAACAAAATGTAACTTAGAGTCTTAAAGTAATAAATATTTAGGAGCAAACGATGCAAAATCTTAAAATAGTCTATTTTTTATTTTTATCTCTCAGTGCGCATATAAATGTTTTCGCTCAAACAGACTCCGTTAATAATTTTCCAAAAAAACCCTCAAAATGGTATTTTTCTATGGCTTGTGGTTATGATCAAAATCTCATATATAATAATGAGTTTTCAAAAGAAATGGAATCGTTTTTTTCAGATAATGGTGATGTAGCATTTGGGAGATATCTAGGCAAAAAGCGGGATAATGGTCTGGCATTTACTATAAGTGGTTATGTACATTATAATCAACCTTCTAATAAAATGCTTGTAAACTTTCTGAATGAATACGGCGATTTTAAATATGGAGATATTGTGTTTAATAATTGGGCGGAATGGAGATTTGGTTTAGGGTATTATCACTTTTTCAATTTAAAAGAACGCTGGCTCCTTTCGGGTATTTTGCGACCAGATATTTTACTAGGGTCTCGGTCACAAAGTATATATTATACAAGTGATAATCAATACTTTATTTATGCTCATGTCCCTGAAATGAAATGCGGATGGACCATAACGGGTGATGTGGGTATACATTACCGAATCAGATACGCTTTGGGTTATACTTCAACTTTAGGAATTTCATATGATATGATTTATGGTTCCTATCCTGCTATTTATCAAGTAAGATATGGCCAAGGTGATGATCCGTACACTAATTTTGATTATTATGAGTATTCAGAAACGTTCAAAATTTTGAGGGCAAGACTCAAATTGGTTTTAACAATCGATATTAGGGATGTACAGTAATGAAGAGTTGTTGCCTTTACTAAATATAATATTGAAAGGAGTTGATCGTTTCAAATGTAAATACTTATTCTGAATGGTATGCCGGACTCACGGTTCACGATTCACGAAAAAAGCCACGAACCTGCCTGACGGTGTTGGCAGGCAGGTTCGTGGCTTAATTTTTAAAAACTATTTGAGGCGTTTTAATCTTTGATCAACCTTACAATAATCTCCCCTTGCTCATTTTTTATCTTCACAATATAATTTCCTGAAATTAATTGTGATGTATTTAATTCAACGATGTTGTTTGAATTATATTTATAAGCGATATTTATTTTTTGTCCGAGCAGATCATAAATTTCAATTGTTTGAGGATTAAAATCCATTAATTCAATTATTACAAATTCACTCGCGGGGTTTGGATATACATTTAATAATGCTTCCTGTATTAAATTAATTCCTGTTGAGGAAATTACTTTACAATTTGTATTTTCTCCATATGCATTTGAAGCTGTTAAACATACATTATAATCGCCATCCACCGGATAAGCGTGCACCGGATTTTGAACAGTAGATGTGCCTCCATCACCAAACTCCCAAAACCATTCTGTAGGACTGTTTGTAGAAATATCTGTAAACGCCGCATTTAATCCTGTAAAGGAAAAAGTAAAATCAGCAGTTGGCAATAAAAATTCGGTGCTGTCGATTACAACCGGTAAACAATATACTTCAAAACCCAATGCATTTGTTGCAGTTAAACAAACAGTGAAAGTTGATTCCGTTAAATAAGTATGTACAGGATTTTGCAAAGTGCTTGTTCCGCCATCACCAAAATTCCAGCTCCAGGAAGTTGGAGAATTTAAAGTGAGATCAGTAAATGTTACAACAGGATCACCTGTATAAGTAAATGCTGCATCCGGAGGTAAAATAACAGTTACAGATGAACAATAAGTATCAGAACCATAAGGATTATATGCAGTTAAACAAACGTTGTACGTTCCTGCGGAGGCATAATTATGTATCGGATTTTCTTCTGTTGCAGTAGTTGCATCACCAAAATCCCACAAATAACATCCATAAGAATTGGTAGATAAATTGGTAAAAGTAACTTCACCTTCATCGGCAACATAACTGAAGTTTGCACTCGGCATTGTTGGTACAAAACTTTCGGCGTCCCATGCTGCATATCGAATATTATTTTCAACAACAGGATCTCCTTCAATAAAAATTCCGGGTTCATAATCTTGTTCCCAGATAGCCTGAATTTTCCCACCGTTCACTCTGTCATTTACGTAAACATAAAAATTTTCTTCTCCATCTTCTGCAGTCTCGGTTAAATTTACCGGAGGCGACCAGGTAATACCATCATCGTCAGAATACATTCCAAAAAGATCGCGGAAAGATTGGGCACTAAAATTTAATGGATCATCAAAAATATCGGTGTATTCAATTTTCATTGCGAAAATTAAATACAATCTCCCCGAAATTGCATCCCATGTTCCGCCAGGAGAACTTGAAACACCTGCGCTTCTATAAGTAAAGGTGCTTAATCCGATTCCGGCATAAGGATCAGATAAACAATCATCATTATTCCAATCTAATTCTGTATTAATTACTTCAGCACCTGCCATTCCGTTTGTCCAATGCCATATTCCTGATGTTCTCCAATTTATGGTATAAAATCCTGCAAATGCATCACTGTAAAGTCTGTAATATCCTGAAAAAATATGCAATGTACCATCGTCCTCCATTATCATATCGTGATATCCGTCATTTGTTGCAACAGTATCCGTAATTCCATCCAGATCAACATCCGTTTGCACAGTACCGGTATAATTATCATATGGAAAATCAATGACAGTTATTTTTTCCCATGAACCGTCATTTCCATAATCATCGGAGTGCAATAAAAGCAGATCTGAATTTATCATCCCGAATAAAACATATACATCTGAACCATAAACTGATATCTGGTAGGAATCAGCTCCGTTTGTTATTGCGGGCATGCCATCAGCTGCCGTTAAAAATGGCAATGTATAATTTAATATTGCCCAGGTTAAACCACCATCATCAGATCTCGAAAAATTAAGATTGGTAATAAATTGTGTGTCGGCGTTTACAACATAAATATCATCAGTTCCTTGAGGCGAACACGCTACCGGCCAAATACCTCTTATTTCATCCGAACCATCCAATTCTGTCCACACATTTGAACCGATCGCATCATTTGCAAATAATTGCATTCTGCTCGCTGCAGCATCATGCGAAACAATTACCTCATGATCTTCTACTAATAATAATTCACCAAATCCTGTGCGCACAGTCTCTATGCGCGCTGTTGGTGTTGCTGCCCAAGCTGCCCCGTCATAATGCTGATAAAACATACCGCGATCAGGAAATGTTCCACCAAAATCTGTAGACCCTGTCCATATGGCTGATATAGTTCCATCATCATACACCTTGATACGGTTCTTCGAGGCATTGTTAGACTGTGGATCATAAGTAGTAGTTCCAATTATTGTTTGTGCTGCCAGAAGTGTACTCAAAAATACTGTTGAAATAAGGAGTGAAAGTTTTCTCATACTGATGTGTTTTTTTTGTCCGTCAACCGACGAACTCGTTAACAAAAAAATAAATCCGATAGTAATATTAATAAATATTAAACTAACAAACAATTCAGCAAATATTTAAAAAAGAAAACCTCCGGCCGAAGTTTCGACCGGAGGTTTTTATGATTGTTTTAATATCAGTTGATCATAACTGTTTTTGTAATTACACTTCCCTTGTGGGAAACCATTACATAGTAAATTCCTGCCGGAGCATCACTCAGATCGATTGGCAGTTGGTAATTAAATTCGCTAGGAGTATCCTTACTTTCGTAAACTACCTGACCTGTAGAATTCAAAATAAGAGTGCTTGTTTCTGAATCCTCAAAACCATTTAATTCCAGATTAAAATTACCATCAGTTGGATTTGGGAAAAGATCAATGGATTGACGGCTTTCACCTTCTCTTAAAGGAAGCGTTGTGAAATAAGCAATTTCTGAATACGGAGAAATTTCGCCATCTGCATAACATACAGTTTTAACACGGAAACCATAAGTAGTTTCAGGCTCTAATTTACCTTCAGGAATAGCATACATATTAACACCAGGGCGTCTTTTTCCTACAGTTGCAAGATCATCCGCCATCCAAAATGCAACAATATATTGTTCTGCCATATCAACTGCATCCCAATGCATAACTGCATTAGTTGAAGTAATTCCATCAGCATATAAACCACCAGGACCTGCAACAGCATTACAACCAGTTTCCGTAACACCGAAATCTTCATCGGTATAACCGTTATACATGATATTATTCACACCAATTGGATCAAGATCTGTAATTGTTGTTCCCGGATATACATCCTCCTGCCAAACCATGTGGAATTTTCCACCGGTAAATTCGGGAAATACCGAGGTAAACACGTTTTCTTTCCCGGATTCAGCAGTATTAGTAAGATTAACGGGTGTTGACCATGTTGATCCGTTATCATCACTATATACTCCAAAAATATCTCTGAAAGACTGTGCCGATAAATTTAATGGATCATCAAAAAGGTCAGTATATTCAATTGGCATCGTATAAATAAGATAAAACCTGTTTGTTAATGGATCAATTGCACCACCTGGCATCGAAACGATTCCCGGATAACGATAATGAGAACGGAAAGCCCCAATACCTGCTAAAGGATCATTTAAACCATCTGCATTATCCCAATCCAAAGTGAGATCAATTTTTTCTGCTGCATCCATACCGGTATGCCATTGCCAGATTCCCATAGCATCTTCATATTGATAAGACCAAAATGAACCAATACCATCATTGTAAATTTTCACATATCCTGTATATATATGAACATCACCTGAAGCATCAATAAACATATTGTGATTTCCATCCGTAGTTTCAATTACATCAGTAATAAAATCTCCGTCTATATCAGTTTGTGTCAAACCATCATAAGTATTAATAGGAAAATCATGAATTACTGTGCTTGTCCAGGTGCCGACTGCTCCGTTTGAAGGCGAATGAATTAATACCAGGTCAGAATTAGGAACACCATATAAAATATATACATTCGTTCCAAAAACTGCAATCTGATATGTTTCAGCAGCAGCAACAAGACCAGTAGATAAACCCGGAATTCCATCTGCAGCTGTCAGAAAAGGAACGGTAGTATTTAATACAGTCCATGTAATTCCACCATCATCAGAACGAGAAAATCGCAATTCCGTTGGTGGATTTGCATTCGCATTTAAAACATAGATATCATTTGTTCCTTCAGGACAAACTGCAGCTGGCCAGAAGCCTACAACGTCATCTGAACCACCAATTTCCGTCCAAGTTGTACCTCCTATGGTAGCATTTGCGTAAAGTTGCAGCGAAACTACTGCTCCATCATGGGCTATAGTAACCTCATGATCCATAACAGTAATTACTTCGCCAAAACCCGTTTTGGTAGTTTCAACACGTGTCGTGGGAAAAGCTCCCCAGGTTGCCCCATTGTAATGGTTAAAGAACATTCCGCGATCAGGGTTAGTAGTTCCAACTGCGTAATCAGTGGAACCTGTCCAGACAGCAGATATACGGCCATCATCATAAACAGATATTCTGTGTTTAGCTCCGTTATTGGTTTGCACATCATATGAGGTGGTCCCAATAATCGTTTGTGAGATCATTACTGAGGAGGCTATCAGTAACATCGGGAGTAAAATTCCTTTTTTCATTTTGATAAATTTTTGGTTAATAAAAGTTAATATTAGTGAATATGCATGACAAAGTCAAAGCAAATTTCAAAGAATATTTAACATTCCTGAAAATTATTGAAAACGGGATGAAGGGCTTACCTTTGCAGCGTTTATTGAGATTTCACCTGGCCTGCAACCGGATACAAAATTTCTTTTATGGCTTTATTATATAACAGAATTTCTCACATTGAGTTGAAACAGCAAATGCTGGAATCCAACGAAAAAAGAATTACACTATCCTTTTACGAATATTTTCTGATAGATGATCCGCAACAATTTCGTGATATGTTGTTTGCACAATTAACAATATTAAATGTATTTGGCAGAATATATATTGCCAAAGAAGGAATTAATGCGCAGATAAGTGTTCCTGATCACAACATGGATGCATTTTCATTTTTTATTAATTCAGTTGTTAAATCAGAACAATTTTCAGATCCTGAAACAGGCATTAATAAATTGCGATTAAATATTGCGGTGGATGATGATGGAAAATCATTTTGGGTATTAAAAATAAAAGTGCGCAATAAAATTGTTGCCGATGGAATTGAAGACCCTACATTCAGCATGGCTGAAAAAGGTAAATATGTGGATGCCGAAAAATTTAATACCATGACCAATGATAAAAATACAATAGTTGTTGATATGCGCAATCATTATGAATTTGAAGTAGGTCATTTTGAAAATGCAATAGAAATTCCCAGCGACACATTTCGTGAACAACTACCCATGGCCGCAGAATTATTAAAAGATAAAAAAGATGTCAATATTATAATGTATTGCACCGGCGGAATCCGCTGCGAAAAGGCCAGTGCTTATATGTTACACAATGGATTTAAAAATGTATATCACCTGGAAGGCGGAATAATTAATTATGCAAATAATATTAAGTCCGAAAAACTGGAAAATAAATTCTTAGGTAAAAATTTTGTATTTGACGACAGACTTGGCGAAAGAATCGGGGATGAAATTATTTCCACCTGCCATCAATGTAACAAACCGGCCGACACTCATACTAATTGTATAAATTCCGGTTGTCACTTATTATTTATTCAGTGCTCAGAATGTGCAATTAAATTCGCAGAATGTTGTTCTCAACAATGTTATGATACTATCCAACTCCCCGAAGAAGAACAAAAACTTTTGCGCAAAGGCATTGACAAAGGACAGAATATTTTTAATAAATCGCGATTGCGCAAACGCAATATTAATTGATAATTGACAATTGATAATTGATAATGGGGCAAAGTATTTATGTGAATAATTTACTTCCTGCCACAAGTTTGTATTTAGTAATAAACGATCAATTAAATAAACTTCATCAACAATTTCAAACTCTTTACCTCCTGCAATAAATTACTAATTTTTTACAATTCACTTTTACTTCTCAGTAAGTAAATAAATCATCCTCCCAACTTCTAACCCCAATTGTCAATTATCAATTCTTTTTCGATCTACCACAAGTCACCATATAGCACTACAACCATCCTCCCGACTTCAAAAGCCCAATTGTCAATTATCAATTATCAATTATCAATTCTTTCCTATCTTTGCACCCTAAATTTTAAACCAAACATGTCATTTTTATTCACCTCAGAGAGTGTTAGCGAAGGGCATCCGGATAAGGTTGCGGATCAGATATCAGATGCATTAATAGATCATTTTTTGGCTTTTGACCCTGAAAGTAAGGTTGCTTGTGAAACCTTGGTAACCACAGGTCAGGTTTTTCTTGCCGGTGAGGTGCGATCAAAAACGTATTTGGATGTTCAGCAAATTGCAAGGGATGTGATTGCAAGAATTGGTTATACCAAAAGTGAATATATGTTTGAGGCTAAGTCATGTGGTATCTTATCTGCAATTCACGAACAAAGTCCTGATATACACCAAGGAGTTGTAAAAAAGAAAAAAGCAGAACAAGGTGCCGGTGATCAGGGCATGATGTTCGGATATGCGAGCAGAGAAACTGATAATTTTATGCCTCTGCCTCTGGAGATCGCAAATTTATTATTGCGCGAACTTGCAAGTATCAGAAAAGATGGAAAAGTGATGAAATATCTTCGTCCCGACTCAAAAAGTCAGGTAACGATAGAATATGATGATAACAAAACTCCGCTGCGAATAGATACTATTGTTGTTTCCACGCAACACGATGATTTTGATGAAGAAAAAAAGATGTTGGCGGCAATTAAGAAAGATGTGGAAGAGATATTAATACCTCGCGTAAAAAAGTTATTGCCGAAACGCAATCAAAAATTATTCGATGGCAATTATATACTACATGTAAATCCAACAGGAAAATTTGTGATCGGTGGTCCGCATGGCGACACGGGATTAACAGGAAGAAAGATAATTGTGGATACTTATGGCGGAAAAGGTGCACATGGTGGTGGCGCATTCAGCGGAAAGGATCCTTCTAAAGTTGATCGTTCAGCAGCTTATGCAGTTCGTCATATTGCAAAAAATATGGTGGCCGCAGGTTTATGTGATGAAGTATTAGTGCAGGTTGCTTATGCAATCGGAGTTGCTAAACCGGTAGGATTATATATTGATACCTATAATACTGCTAAAGTAAAAATGAGTGATGGGGAGATATCTAAAAAAATAGAAAAGATATTTGATCTGCGCCCTTATTCTATAGAACAGCGTTTTAAATTGCGCACTCCAATCTACGCAGAAACTGCTTCATATGGTCACATGGGTCGCGAAACAAAGATCGTTGAAAAAACTTTCAAAGACGGCAGCGGAAAAAAGATAAAAATGAAAGTGGAGTTATTTCCATGGGAGAAATTGGATTACAAAGATTCAATCAAAAAAGCGTTCAAATTGTAGTTTAGTTCGCTGTTTTCCGCAAGGGTGTGATTTTGTTCCTCGCAGGGTGATTGATTGTTTCCCGCAGGATGTGTTATTGTTTCCCGCAGAGCTCGCAGAGGAGCAGAGAAAAGCAGAGTTTATAGGATGTATTTTAATAAAATTAAAATTTTATTGAAGTATACTTTAAATTAATTCTATAACTACAATTTTCAAATTCAATTTCAATATAAATATTCAAATTATTTA
>JAYSYX010000134.1:0-4538 GCA_043727235.1 Bacteroidota bacterium | reverse complement strand
TTTAGCATTATTATTTTCTTCAAAAAAAGCAATTATTTTTTCCACTTCATCTGCTGTTGTCATACCCACCGAAATATGAATATCACCCTTATAATTATCACGTATCAATTTTAAAAGTGCAAAATTAGTATTACACGCAGAGGGAATTTTAATAAAATCGGGTACAATAGATATTATCTCAATTGCACTCGTAACATCCCAGACAGAAACTGCATATTGAATTCCTGATTCTTCTGCATATCTTTTAAGGTCTGCATGTTGCTGAATATTAAATTCAAGAAATTCACGATGTTTTCCATAACTCTCTCCATAACTTTGCCAAGGTTCAGGATGCGGAGCATTGAATTGATCTTCACCTAAAAGTTCTCTCGGATTTCTTTTTTGAAATTTTGCATAATCCGCTCCACATTCTTTCGCGAGACGTATCAATTCTTTTGCGATCTCAAAATTACCCAAATGATTGCAGCCAATTTCAGCAACAACTATTGGTTTTTTATAATTAAACGTGAACATGATTTTCTACAGCTTCGCCTCCTCAGTCACATGCATGTGTTGAGCAGGTAATTCATTTAATATCTTTTATTCAACGGTGTTGCTTGTCCACAACACAATTGCACTATTTAAATTTCCGTTTAATTTCCAAACCGCAAAACTCTCATCATTCAAAATATCTGTCTTCACCTTTCTGCTTATTATCGTTTCTGTTTTATGAACCCAATATTTCAATTTATCAGAATCTACAGCACCTACAATTACTAAATTAATCGTTCCTGTATCTTTACCATCTGCATAATCCCCAATAATGAATGCATATTTAATTTCTCCTATCTGATTAACAATATTTTCCACTACTTTATCCAACCCCAAGTATTTTCTTACCAAACTGCTCACCTCCGGAAAAAGGGGATGTTTTTCATTTGCCTGATATTGAATTGTTTTTCCTTTTTCATGGGAAAGCAGGAAACCAGCCTTGGAAAGTTTGTTCAATTCTATTCGGATGGAATTAGTTGATTCATTCATTTCCTTCGCTAACCCTCGCAAATGGGCAGAAGACTTTGTATTGGAAAAAAACCGCAACAAAAGCCTGACACGAGTTTTTGAAGTTATTAAAGAGTCGAGCACAGCTATGAATGAGTAACAAATTTACTCATTCAATTATTTTAAGCAAAGTTTTGCTTCTTTTTTTGAATTTTTGGGGAAGATCAATCGATATTTCTGATATACAGTAAGCTGGTGAGAAGTTTTTCCATTTCATTTAATGGAATCATATTTGGGCCATCGCTTAATGCCTTTTCAGGATCAGGATGTGTTTCAATAAAAAAGCCATCAACACCTACTGCAGCAGCTGCTTTAGCCAAATAGGGAGCAAATTCTCTTTTTCCTCCGCTTTTTCCGGCCTCAGCTCCGGGCATTTGAACACTATGGGTTACATCGAATATTACAGGAGCAAATTGACGCATAATTGGAAGCGAACGCATATCCACCACTAAATTATGATATCCAAAACTGGAACCTCGTTCGGTGAGAAGAACGTTATTATTTAATACAGATGCAATTTTTTCAACAGCATATTTCATGTCCTCAGGTGCCATGAACTGTCCTTTTTTAACATTTATGGTTTTTCCTGTTTTTCCTGCAGCAATCAAAAGGTCGGTTTGGCGACATAAAAATGCGGGAATTTGAAGCACATCCGCAACTTCTGCAACTAAAGCTGCTTGTTCGGGTAGATGAAAATCAGTTAAAATTGGAACACCGATTTTTTCCTTCACTGTTTGTAAAACCCGCAGGCCCTGTTCCAGTCCATCTCCCCGAAAAGAGGTTCCTGCAGTTCTATTCGCCTTATCGAAGGAAGCCTTAAAAACATAATTATACCCCAATTTTTCAGAAAGCCCTTTCATTTTCTCCGCAATCAATAAACACAATTCAAGATTTTCGATCACACATGGACCTGATATCAATAAGGGTTTTTTTTCTCCAACTGTAATGGTGGAAGTTACTATAACGGGTGATGAAAAGGTGTTGAACATGTTGCAAAATTGCAAAAAGATTGATTAAGCATGTTTGAGGTCAAAAAATAAAATTTGGACAATGTCCTAATTTTATATTAATTTTTGATGAATTACTAAGAGTGACTCAAGGTTTAACCAACCCTGCCTTCTCCAGTTCATGACGAAAATGATATAACCAAATATTTATTCCAATCACTTGAACCTACACATAAAGTGTAAGAAGGCAGAGCAGGGTTAATTCCTTTCAATATGGTCGAGCCGGCTTTTCAGCAAATGCACCTGCATGGTAAGATCGCCGATTACTTTATCTAGATCGTTCTTTTTTACAGGCATATAAGAGGAAAGTTTGCTCTTAACAAACCAAATTTCTTTTATTTCATCAATATCCAAAGCCTGTTCGGGATAGGCCTCATTATCGCTGATAAGATACATTTTGTGTTCTGTTTCGGCTTTATTCACCAATCGTTTTACTAAAACGGTATCATTGGTTACCACTACATGTATATATCCATCGCGCACATCTTTAAAATGATTATCGCAAAAACGACCTATCACATAATCTCCGTGCTGAATGGATTCCTGCATACTGTCGCCCTCAATTTGAAAACAGCGAAAGGTTCCGTTTCTGTAATCAGATCCCGGAAGTTTGAATGCTGGAAGTTCTTTATAAAATTCTGGCTCCAGATATCGGGTGGGATAACCTGCAGCAGCTTTTGTATCAACCATCACGATATTTTCATCTCCTGCTGAATCAACGGTAACAACTATCGGTCGATACACAATTCCACCCGGGGATTTCTCCTCGTCATGGGTTGCCACCGGAACTATGAGTTGAGAAAGATCCACATTTAACAGGTCGTCGATAGAAATGTCAAAAATTTTGACTATTTCCAAAAGAGTCTTATGCCCCGGGTTTGCAAGGTTGGATTCTATGTTTGCAATAGTGGTCCTACCTATGCCCATCAAGTCCGCCAGCTCTTGCTGACTCAGTTTTCGGGCATTTCTTAGATGTCTTAAATTAGATGAAATTAGTGCCATAAACTATTTTTAAATTTGTAATTGTCAAATAATATGACTTTATTTGTCAAAAATAATGACAATTATGGAATTTCCAAAAATAAATGAAACTTTTTTTAAAGGGAGGGGAGCTCAGATCAATCCCTTCAATCCTTTTCACGATAAAAATTATATTCAGGAACATATTGAAGGTCTGGATGAGGAGATGTTAGGCGAAAGAGAAACCATGTTCTTCACTGAAAACGCCAAAAAGGTCGTAAATAAGGTGGAAAGTCCTGATTCGGCTATGTTGTATTCCGTTAATCCTTATCAGGGATGTGAGCATGGATGTGTTTATTGTTTTGCGCGAAATACTCATAATTATTGGGGTTTCAGTGCTGGTTTGGATTTTGAAACACGCATTATAATTAAACACAACGCGGCAGATCTACTCGAAAAAGTGTTTATTGATCCGAAATGGGTTGCTGCACCTATATCATTTTCAGGAAATACAGACTGTTATCAACCAATCGAAAGAAAAATGAAGATCACCAGAAAATTACTTGAGGTTAGTTTGAAATACAAAAATCCTGCGAGCATTATCACTAAAAATCAGCTTATCCTCCGCGACATCGATATTTTACAGGAATTGGCAAAGGATGATCTTACCCATGTATTTTTATCTATTACAAGTCTGAAAGAGGATATTCGTCAAAAAATGGAGCCGCGGACTGCAACTTATAAAGCTCGATTAAAAACGATCGAAAAGCTGACGTCTGCAGGAGTTCCTGTAGGAATAATGATAGGACCAGTTATTCCAGGACTTACCGACAGCGAAATACCGGATATCATAAAAGCTGCTGCCGACCATGGCGCCTCCACTGCAGGTTATAATATGTTGCGATTGAATGGGGCAATTGACAAAATTTTTACTGACTGGATCTGGAAGACTTTTCCAATGTATGCTGAACGTGTTCTCAGCAATACCAGAGCTGTTCATGATGGAAAATTAAACGACAGCCGATGGGGAATTCGCATGCGTGGTGATGGGGAACTGGCAAATGTGATTCGTCAGATGTTTTATCTCATGAAGGAGAAATATATGGGACACAATTCTCCCTTTGTTTTTAATTTATCAGCATTTAGAAGGCCGGGTCAATTAAAACTTGAATTCTGAGATGTATATAAATAAGGAGTAAAACTTATTTGCGCTTTTGATTTAGCTTTACCTTTCCAATCGGGAAGGTATAAATATGCGCGGACCAAAAACTCTATATTTTAATTTATTTAATAGAATTAATGCTTCGCGTTCCATTCCATCATTAATAAAAAGGTCCGGAATTAAAATTATATTTCCCTTCTATCACAATGTAAGTGATGAAGAGGTAATTCATATTAAACATTTATATCCGTCAAAAAATATTTCCTCCTTTATAAATGACCTTGATTTTTTGCTGAAATATTATAAACCATTATCCATTGATGATTTTCTGGATAAAAAGTATGATCCAAACCAAAATTACTTTGTTTTAA
>JAYSYX010000133.1:0-12415 GCA_043727235.1 Bacteroidota bacterium | reverse complement strand
GAGCCCTAAATTCAGTGCAATATATATGTATATACATATATAATTGTAAAAAGTTCAAATAACTGCATTTTTTGTAAAAACACCTCCATATCTAACTATACAATTAGTGAGGTGGAAAAGGTCGTAAAAACAATTAAACTGTAACAATCTGTGTGTGAGCATGAAATTCCAGCTTTTGGCTTTATTGAATGTGGTATCAAAAATCCAAATAAATTAGCTCCTTGCATATTGAAATCCGAAGATCAATAGGAAGGAAGGTTTGCAAAAAAGATATATTTGGAATGATATTATTTAAAAGCAAAAGCCAAATATGAGATCGAAAACTTTTTCGCTAAAAGAATATTCAGGCCTTGCAACTGTTTTTTTATTTATTAATGCAAATACGAATATACAGGTAATATACACGGATATTGATCCGGATATTGAACTTAATTTGGATGGGCAAACTGCAGGTGTTGATATGGACAATAATGGAACAATTGATTTTGCATTTTTGAAATCATCAGCCACATTTTCCACTTTTTGGGGTTCGTCGGATATAACTTTATATCGCCGTGCAATTTGGGCAGGCCCATATTGGACTACTTGACATGCAATAGCCGGAACTTACACCCAGCAATCTGAAGCAGGCGATGTCTATTACAATCCATATGCACTTAATTTAGGAAATTTAATTAGTGACAATTTAAGCTTTCAAAACAATGGTTTACAGTTCTAGCTTCAGAAATTCGATTTACTTCTGGAGGACTATTTGACTCAGATGGCCATTGGCATCCTGATATAGAAAACCGCTTTCTAGGTGTAAAATTTATCGATAATGATGATTGTTTTCATTATGGATGGATACGATGTACAGTTGCAGATACAAGTAAAAGAATTATAATTAAAGACTGTGCATATGAAGTTTCCTGTGAGCATCCGATTGTTGCCGGTGATACGATAAGTTACGTTGGTATAAATGATGTTCAAAATAATTTGGATATAAATGTTTATGGTTTTGGCAGCACTGTTTATATTAAAATTAATGAAAAATTAAATAATGCCCGTATTCAAGTTTTTAATTTAGAGGGTAGAGAAATATATTCGGAGAAATTGAAAAACCAATTTACAGAAATAAAACTTAATTCACCAAAAGGAATTTATCTGGTAGAAATACTTGCAGATGATGGGATCTTTACGAAAAAGATTTATTTAAATTGAAACCACAATATCTCTTTCATTAACCGCTCTCAAAAAGAGCATATTATTTTCTCCATTTCATTTTAAGGTATATAATTTTAAGTAATATATTTTAGCGTTTGAGGTCACAATTTTAAGTGCTCGTAATCAAAATATTTTGTGATAGAAAACCTGCAATTTTAGATTTAATTAGATACCATTCTTATAATTTAGGCGTATATTCTATGTAACAACACACAATAACTTAGTATTCTGTTGATTTTGCATTAAAACACCCTATAACTTAAGCGGGGTAATGATTTCGGGGATTTTCAACTATTTTTAAGTAATGATTATGTTAAGTTAACGGTTCCAATATGTAGATGTGGTTAAGCTTTTGTAACATTTTTCTTAATCTAAACTACATTTTTACAAGCATCCAAATTTTTTTATGAAATCTTTTCCCCATTTCATATGTTTATTTCAACATTAGTTGTCACCCTTTTGAAACATACACATTAATAAAAAATATATGTGTACGGAGGCAATGTAGGGTATAACAAACATAATACGATTTATAAACAGGGTAGTGGAAAAATAGCACTTGTTTGTAAACAGTTTTATGTCATACTTTCGTAAAACCTCTCGAAAAAATCTCGGGAGGTTTTTCTGTCAATAACCTAATTGAAACCGTTACCAAGATCGTCTGATATGGCCAAGAACAAACAACACAGCACAGGGCTAAAATTTGCCCGTTATTTCACTAAAGAAGGAGTGAGTCCCTTCGATATGTATGAATTTGAACTCCGTTCCTCTGTAATTCGAAACACAACAGGAGATTCGGTTTTTGAAATGCATAATGTAGAAGTACCAAAAGAATGGAGTCAGGTTGCAACTGATATTCTCGCACAAAAATATTTTCGCAAAGCAGGAGTTCCACTTGCCGATGGAACAATGGGAAGTGAAACTTCCATTAAACAAGTTGCACATCGTTTAGCTGACTGTTGGAAACAATGGGGAGAAAAACATAATTACTTTTCATCGTCTGCCGATGCAACAGTTTTTTATGAAGAACTCGTATATATGATAGTGGGGCAAATGGCCGCTCCAAATTCACCGCAATGGTTCAATACAGGTTTATATTCAGCATATGGTATAAAAGGAAAAGCACAGGGTCATTATTATGTTGATCCTCAATCAGGAGAATTAAAAAAATCAACCTCTGCATATGAGCGCCCTCAGCCTCATGCATGTTTTATATTAAGTGTGGATGATGATCTTGTTAATCCGGGAGGAATTATGGATCTGTGGACCCGTGAGGCACGTATTTTTAAATATGGCTCCGGTGTAGGAACTAATTATTCAAAAATTCGCGGAGAAGGTGAAAAGCTTTCCGGCGGAGGAACATCAAGTGGTTTATTGAGTTTCTTAAAAATTGGTGATGCAGCTGCAGGTGCAATTAAATCCGGTGGAACAACACGTCGCGCAGCTAAAATGGTTTGTCTCGACCTGGATCACCCTGAAATTGAAAATTTTGTTGAGTGGAAAGTAAAAGAGGAAGATAAGGTTGCCGCATTAATTGCTGCAGGATATTCTTCCGATTATGAAGGCGAAGCATATCGCACGGTAGCGGGACAAAATTCCAATAACTCCGTTCGTATCCCGAATAAATTCTTTAAAGTATTGGAAGAAAACGGCGATTGGGAATTAATTGGTCGCTCCAATGGAAAAGTTTTCAAAACCGTGGAAGCGAGAAAACTCTGGGAAAAAATTGCATACGCAGCATGGCGTTGTGCTGATCCAGGAATGCAATACGATACTACCATTAATGAGTGGCATACTTGTCCGCAATCAGGACCAATTAATGCATCCAATCCTTGCAGTGAGTACATGTTCTTAGATAATACTGCATGTAATCTTGCATCTATTAATTTACGCAAGTTTTATGATGATGATAAATTAATATTTAATGTGGAAGCATTTGAACATGCTTGTCGCATATGGACCGTTGTATTAGAAATTTCAGTTTTAATGGCGCAATTTCCAAGTAAGGAAGTTGCACAATTATCTTATGAATTCAGAACCTTAGGTTTAGGTTTTGCGAATTTAGGATCTGTATTAATGATATCCGGAATTCCTTACGACAGTGATAAGGCTCGTGCAATTGCAGGATCTATTTCCGCTATCATGACCGGTATATCCTATAAAACTTCCGCAGAAATGGCAGGAGTTCTCGGAACATTTAAAGGATACGAATTAAATAAAGCAGACATGATGCGTGTAATGCGCAATCACCGTTATGCAGCATATAATGCATCAGAAAATTATGAAGGTCTGGAAATTAAACCAATGGGAATTGATCAGGCATTATGTCCTGAATATTTATTGAAAGCTGCGTGCAATGCATGGGATGGCGCCTTACAATTAGGGGAAGAACACGGATATAGAAATGCGCAGTCGACAGTAATTGCTCCAACCGGAACTATTGGTTTATTAATGGATTGTGATACCACCGGTGTTGAACCTGATTTTGCTTTGGTGAAATTTAAAAAATTATCCGGCGGAGGTTATTTCAAAATAATTAATCAATCAATTCCGCTTGCATTAAAAAATCTCGGATATAAAGATGAGAGCATAGAAGCAATTGTTAATTATGCAAAAGGAACAGGTACATTAAAAAATGCACCACATGTTAATTTTGAAACATTAAAACAAAAAGGATTTACTGAACAGGAAATTTTACATGTAGATAAAGTTGTTGCAGCTGCATTCGAAATAAGTTTTGCATTTAATGTATTTACATTAGGTGTTCCAACTTTAGAAAGATTAGGTTACGGTGAAGAACATTATACTGAACCGGGATTTAATTTACTGCGCGCTTTAGGTTATACAAAAGAACAAATTGAAGCAGCAAACGATCATATCTGTGGAACCATGACGATTGAAGGTGCGCCGTTATTACAGGAAAAACATTATTCTGTTTTTGATTGTGCAAATAAATGCGGAAAAATTGGCGAGCGTTATATTCATCAGCACGGACATATTCGCATGATGGGTGCAGTGCAACCATTTATTTCGGGAGCAATTTCCAAAACAATTAATCTTCCGCACGAGGCAACAATTGAAGATATTGAGAGCTGTTATTTAATGAGCTGGCAATTGGGATTAAAAGCAAATGCTCTTTACCGCGATGGCTCAAAATTATCGCAGCCATTATCAACAAAAAGCGATACGAAAGAATCTGTTGAAGCACCAAAACATGTTTGGACATCGGAAGAAGTTTTGGAAGCAGCACGTTCGATAATTATGCAGTCAACCGACACTATTTTCAAACGTCAGTTGTCGAGAGTGGTTGAACGCAAAAAATTACCATCGAAACGTTCAGGATTTACGCAAAAATCAAAAATAGGCGGACAAACAATATTTGTAAGAACAGGAGAATATGAAGATCAGACACTTGGAGAGATCTTTATTGATATGCATAAGGAAGGAGCTTCTTTCCGTTCGTTGTTGAACTGTTTTGCCATAGCAGTTTCTATCGGATTACAATATGGAGTTCCATTGGAAGAATATACCGATAAATTTACCTTCACTCGTTTCGAACCGAGTGGACCTGTTGATCACCCGAACATTAAATTCAGTACTTCCATTGTTGATTATGTATTCCGTTTGTTGGCCTTTGAATATTTAAACAGAACAGATCTTGTACATATTGCTCCGGAAGAAATGGAACAACGCGAAGTGAGCACGCAGGATATTTCCACGGAGGCAACGGGTAACTATCCTGTAACTGAACCTATCGCTGAAAAACAAACTAAAAAAGAACCTGTTGCTAAAAAAACAGCGGTGAAATATGAAATTTTAGACGCAGCGGAAGCAGCAAACAAATCGCTGATGGGAGATGCTCCTCCTTGTCCTAAATGCGGACATACCACTATTCGCAACGGCACTTGTTACAAGTGTTTGAATTGCGGCGAGAGTTTAGGATGCAGTTGAAACGTTAAAGTCTGATAAATTATAAAAACCGCTTCCTTTATTGGAGGCGGTTTTCTTATTTTGTGTAACATTCATGCGTATGAAAAATATTCACATCCAATTACCCGGGCTAATTCTGCTCACTACTCTATCATTTCTCATTTTCTCCTGTTCCGGAAAAAAGGAAACTCCGGAACAAATTACCCTTAATTTTTTCAACTTATTATACAACAAACACGATCTTGAAAAAGCCGAATTATTGGTAACCGATTCCAGTAAAGAAAAGCTGCGAAATGATTTTAAATTTATAGAAGGCGCATTACAAATTGTTGAAGAAAAAAATCCAACACATTATGAATATAAAATTGCAGAACAAAAAACGATAATAAAAAATGATTCTGCATTTGTTGTTGTAACAAGTTCGTTAGATACTACGGAAATGAAAGTATTATTATTGAGTATAAATGATATCTGGAAAATAGATTTTAATTACGATGAGCAATTAATTAACTCTGCAAACAAAGAACTTGTAAATGATGTGTTGGAGATCATGGAGAGTTTTGTTGATACGGTTTCTGTGCAGGAAGAGACACGGGAATAACTGGTATAGTCTCCGATGTCAGAAGTGGAAGATAATTATAGCTTTTGATTTTTATATTGGGCATTATTGAGACCTTCGCTAAGCGAAAGCCTCAATTTCTTTGCAGGAACGCAGTGATGCTCTCGCTTAGCGTCTCACTAACGGATTGACCTCAATTTCGCAAGAAATTTAACCTCCTCACTCCTTATTTTAATGCAGTTAAAATGGTAAAAAATAGTTTCTACGGAGCTATATTTATCAGTGTTACAAACTGCCCACTGCCCACTGTTTACTGCCCAAGCCTCACTCCTTAAAACGGATTCTGATATTCCGGATTATTTTTAAATCCTTCGTCGGTAAGTGTTTTTAGAAACGCAATTATCGCTGCTTTTTCATCGGCGGTTAATAGTACTCCACCTTGAAATGCGAATTGCATAAAATTATCGGTGAAAGGCGTTGGATTTACGTTTTCACTGTAAAAATCAAGCACCTCTTCCAAGGTTGCAAAACGTCCGTCGTGCATATAGGGAGCAGTTAAAGCTATATTGCGCAATGATGGTGTTTTAAATTTTCCATAATCAAGAGTATCACCGGTAACGACACCTAAACCGGCATCTAAAAAATCAACAAAACTTAAAACAGAATCGAGACCATTATTGCGATATTGAAAATCGGTAAATAATCCCGCATTAATTCCGTGACAATGAAAACAATCTCCTCCCTCCAAAGAATTAAATAATTCGAAACCCTGCACTTCCTGATCAGTTAAAAATAATTCACCTGCTGCTGCTTTATCGTAACGTGAATTTCCGGAAACAATGGATTTAAGAAATTGTGCGAGAGCATTTGCAACATCATCATTGGTAATTTCTTCTACTGCAAATGCCTCATAAAACAGCTGCGGATAAAAACTGCTATTCGTTAATTTAGTGATCACATTAGGCATTACTTCATGCATTTCCAGAGGATCCTGAATTGGTACTATTGCCTGATCTTCCAAAGTAATTGCACGTCCATCCCAGAAAAAACCATTATCGAAAGGAGAATAACCTAAATTATAAATGGGCATTGCATTTCTTTTTCCCGGAATACCATCAATTCCTATACTAAATTGTATTGTATCTGAAAATGCGTGATTAACACTATGACAACTCGAACATGATTGAGAACTGTCGCCGGACAAGATAGGATCATAAAATAATTTCCTTCCCAATTCAACTCCATTTGCAGTTAAGGGATTAATTATAGGATATGGAAAAGGAGGAATTCCACCAACTGCAACTACATTATAAGGCGTAGGATCATACACCCAACCCATAGGACTTTCCTCTGTTAGCTCAGGATCAATATCGCATTGAGAAAATAATATTATTATTCCGAAAAAAATTAAAAGAGATATAACAGAAATATTTTTTTTCATAATTAAATAGTTAAACTATTTTGTGATGATTGTATTTATAGATGATAAAAAACAATTATTTAAATGTAGGATCCAAAATAAATTCTTCATCAGTTAGAGCATTTAAAAAATTAATAAGATCAATTTTTTCCATTGCATTTATATTAAATGCTTTTATAGATTCACTTTGATTTTCATGTCCGCTTCCTCCCAAAATATATTGATCAATTACTTCTTCTAAAGTTACAACTGAACCATCGTGCATGTATGGTGATGTTAAAGCAATATTGCGTAAAGTTGGCACACGAAATTTTCCAATGTCCTCATGTAAAAGTGTAATTCTAGCCCTTCCGTTATCTGCGCTGTAATCGGAAAAATATCCATTGTTCTGAAAGGTATTATCCGTCATTAAAAAACCTCCGTGACAACTGCTGCAATTGAGTTCGGGACTGAAAAAAAGATCCATGCCCGCTTTTTGCGAAGTAGATAATGCAGAAGTATTTCCCTGATAGAAATATTTATCGTAAGACGAATTTCCGCTTATCAATGTTCGTTCAAATGCAGCGAGTGCACGTGTTACTCCAAAGGGATCAGGAGCTTTACCAAAAACAGTTTTAAATTCAGCAACATAATCCGCATTTTCATTTAATCTGTTCACCAATAAAACCATATTAAAACCCATTTCAAAATGGTCTTCTATTGGAACATAAGGTTGTGTTTCCAATGTTGGATTCCCTCCGTCTTTTAACATTACAGGATAATAAACAACATTTGCTAAACTTGGTGAATTACGAAATCCAAGTCTGCCATAAACTCCTTCGCTTATTGCAACATCATCACTAAAAGCAAGTTCTGCATTGTGACAACTTCCACAGGAAATAGTTGAATCTACAGAAAGAGCAGTATCATAAAATAATTTTTTTCCAAGGTCTATCTTTGCCTGAGTTAATGGGTTATCATCAGGTATATCCGGATAGGGAAAACCAGGAGGAATGATCAAAAGGTAATTTTCCTCCATATTTCCAATCTCCTCATCCACAGAACACGAAAAAAATAACGATCCCATTATTAATATAAAACCGAAATTATAAATTACGTTCCATTTCATATCTTAATCTGCGGATGAAAACATATCAAAGATGTTTCCGTAAATAATATTTGCAAGAGTTACATTATCAGTTGAGTGCGTTGTATTATCAGTTGAAAGATCCACTCCGCTAAAAAATGTCTCCCATTGTGTCTTCAGGTGAAAAATATTTTCCTGGTCATCACCAATAGTAACCGGAAGATCTATTTCGATTGTTGCAACATAATGGTCACTGCCGAGGTGCAGTTCAAAAAGCCCATCCGGATTATCTGGAGCGCCATCGCCGGTTACATCCGCTTCACCATCTATCCTTACAAAAATATACCCAAAACTCCATCCCCAATGCATATTCGGGAATTGGGCACCAAGGGGATCACCAATTTGGTATAGGGAAGGATCACCATGATTGGTCGCGGAATCTATTCCTACATCAAAAATGATCTTAGTGTAATCACCCGCAGGGAAATTGCCCAGGTTATATACCTCAACTTCAGGACTCATTAGCAGGTAAACACCTTCTGCGGAGGTTTCATTACCAGATGCATCCACCAATTTTATTGCAGAAATGTAGAACTGAACCAAATTGAGTTTGGTTTCTACTCCGCCGAGGTTGTAGATGTTTTCTTCCACAAGTTCCTCTAAACCAACGTATTGTTGCATGTGTAATTCGACCGGAAACGACTCGTTGTAAATGCATCCTACATTCATTTCGGCATCAGGATCGAAGTTCGTGGCCGTTTCGTCGGTACAACCTTCTATCTTTTGACAGGAATTGAAACTTATAAGTATTAAAAGTGCGTTAATGGTGAGGAGGATGCCCTTAGATCTCATATTTCTTTCTTTATTATTGTTGAATATATAGTAAACTATTATGTAAAGTTAGACGTTATTAACCTGAATTTGCTGACTTTTGTTGCAATCAGGGTCTTGCATTAGGTCATATAAACGTAAAAAGGTTAACTTTGTATTGATGAAAGTGATTATGAAAAATTTGAGTATCTACCTGATGACGACAATTTTATTTGTCGCCTCTACAGGCTTTACTCTGTTTTCTCATATTTGTTTGATGGATAAAAAACAAACGGTTTCAACGCAAAAAATGGATAGTTGTTGCGCAAAAGAACCTATTACTTCTTCCAAAACCGAAGGGTTGAACAGTTCTAATTGTTGTATCGATAATTCCACGTATTTAAAATTTGACTTTACGGGTGCCACACAAAAAAGTCTGGAATTTTCGGATATCCCGCTCTTTATTTTGACATTTAATTATGCAACAGAAAGTCTTAATGCCTCCCTTTCTGATATTACTTTTCACGATCTGCCACCACCACATTCCGGCAGAGATATTTTACTTGATATTCAGGTTTTCAGAATATAATTTATTGAAGATTCATGCCATTTTTTCACCATGTGAAGAAGTGATTTTTTATTTTCAATAAACATACTGCAATGAAATTTAGATTATTTTTATTATTATTGATTGGATTTTTATCCAACCATTTACAAAGTCAGACCCTTCAAGGTCATGTAATGAGTTCCGATGAAGATGGCGGCATGACTGCACTTCCGGGCGCTAATATTGTTTGGCTAAATACTACTTCAGGCACCACAACAAAGGATGATGGATCATTTATTCTTGAAAAAACAGATCCTTCGCAAAATCAATTCAAAGTTACCTATGTAGGATTTGAAACAGATACCATAACTGTTGGCGATAAAACTTCATTTCATATTATGTTAAATCCTTTAAAAGAATTAACACAGGTAATTATTGAGGGAGAAAGTTCGGCAAGTACCATTAATACTGTAAATCCGGTAAATATCGAATCGCTGAATAAAAAAGAATTATTAAAGGCAGCTTGTTGTAATTTAAGTGAAAGTTTTGAAACCAATAATTCGGTGGATGCAGAATTCAGTGATGCGATTACAGGAGCTAAAACAATTAAACTATTGGGGTTGGATGGAGTGTATTCTCAGATCATGATGGAAAATATGCCGGGAGTTAGAGGCTTATCTTCTAGTTATGGATTGACCTATATACCAGGTCCCTGGATCGAATCTATTCAAATAACCAAAGGCCCGGGCTCAGTGGTAAATGGTTATGAAAGTATAACCGGGTCCATTAACACGGAGATAAAAAAACCATTTCATGTAGAGGGCGAAACCTTTTTGTTGAATTTATTTGGGTCTAATTCCGGACGATATGAAGCAAATGTGAATTACAAACATTTATTTAATGAAAAATGGAGTACGGCTTTGTTTACGCATACAAGTCAGTTACATAATAAAATGGATCATAACGACGATGGGTTTTTGGATGTGCCTTTAAATGAGACCTATATTGTGATGAATAAATGGAATTATTTTTCGGGAAAAAAACACGAGGCACAGTTTGGGGTTAAATATATTGCATCTGATATCAATGGAGGTCAGGTAAAATTTGATCCTTCTGAAGTGCATAGCGTGGAAAACGGTTATGGTGTTGGCGTTTCCACAAAACGTTTTGAGGGATTTATGAAAAATGGTTTTTTATTTGACAAACCAAATACCTCCATCGGAACCATACTAAATTATGTTTACCACGATCAGAGTGCATTTTATGGATTAAATAATTATACCGGTATTGAACGATATGTAAATGCAAATTTTATTTATCAATCATTTATATTCAACACCAATAACAGCTATAAAATAGGAGCAAGTTTTATGGTGGACGATTATAATGAAAGTTTTGATTCTGTTAATTATTTGCGCACTGAATATGTTCCGGGAATTTTTGCTGAATATCATTTTGTATCCGGCACTAAATTCAGTTTACTAGCAGGAATTCGTGTTGATGATCATAATTTATACGGAATATTTACGACTCCGCGGTTACATTTAAAATATAATCCCACATCAAACACTACACTTCGCGGCTCGGTGGGAAAGGGATATCGGGTGGCAAATGTGTTTGTAGAGAACAGCAATGTGCTCACCAGTTCCAGAACATTAATAATTACGGAAGATCTGTTACCTGAGGAAGGATGGAACTACGGAGTTTCGATGATGCAATCATTTAAATTGAATAAAAATGAAGGCACATTTACACTGGACGGCTATAGAACTGAGTTTGTAAATCAGATCGTAGTGGATCTTGATAGTGATTATAGTTCTGTGTATATAAGCAATTTACATGGCCAATCGTATTCGAATGTTTTTCAGGCCGAAGTGAATTACGAAGTATTTACAAATTTCGATATGCGTGTTGCTTATAAATATATTGATGCAAGATCAACGTATAATGGCGACCTTTTAGAAGTTCCATTAACTAATAAAAACCGAGGATTAGTAAACTTTGCATACGATTTAAAAAAATATGGTTGGGTGTTTGATGTTACTGCACAGTTGTATGGAAGTTCAAGATTGCCAGATCTGAGTGAAAATCACGACGCCCATTTTTTGGATGATTATTCAGAACCCTATTATTTATTATTGGGTCAAATAACCAAAAAATTCAAAGCGCTGGAGCTCTACGTGGGATCAGAAAATATCAACAACTATACACAACATCATCCTATTTTAGGTTTTGATGAGCCTTTTGGAGAGGATTTTGATGCATCTGTTATTTATGCGCCTATTATGGAGCGCAAGTTTTATGGCGGATTGAGATGGAGTTTAAATTAATTATTATTTTCACATTGGCAGATATTAAATATCTACCACAAAAAACAAAAAATTATGAAATCGAAAATTAAAAATATTATCAGTGTAATGATGTTGACCTTTTTTATATCAGCATCCAATTCTTTATTTGCACAAAGCGCACAAACAGGAAAAAATTATGTGGATATTAAAACATCTGCGCAATGCGGAACCTGTAAAAACGCGATTGAAAAAGCAGTTTACAACGTTGATGGTGTAAAATCTGCAACATTGGATCTTGAAACCAAGATCATATCAATAAAATATGATGTTGCGAAAACAAATGTTGAAGCGTTAAAAACTTCTATCGTAAATATTGGTTATGATGCAGATGATATTCCAGCAGATGCAAAGGCGTATGAGAATTTACATTTTTGTTGTAAGAAGGATTAAGTACTTGGGGTGTAGTTCGCATCGGATTATCGCTCGTCCTTCCACAGAGATTCTATGTTAAGATTCTAGTTTTTTTAATAATTTTGTTTAAAAGAACGACTTTAAGTCAGTTCGTGAAGGGCTGCACCTTGGTGTTGCT
>JAYSYX010000132.1:0-4546 GCA_043727235.1 Bacteroidota bacterium | reverse complement strand
TTACCAACACCTTCAGTTCCCCTCGTGGCATTATATCCCTTGTAACTTCCTACCAGCCCTATGGTTAAACCGTACATTATAGATTTAAACAAACCTGTAAGTACATCTAAAAATGATATTGGTGATAATGCTTCCTGGAAATAGGAAATAAAACTTGTATTTTCTCCCATGCTCACGTTTAAATACGACCCTATTAATCCCACGAAAGCAAAATACATCATTAATATAGGTATCATAAATGTAGTTGCAGTAACCCTGGTAACCACAAGATATTTAAAAGCATTAACACCTGAAACATCAATTGCATCAATTTGTTCCGTAACTCTCATGGATCCAAGCTGAGCACCTATATTGGATCCTATTTTACCTGCTGATATTAAGGAAGTAATTAACGGAGCCAATGCCCGAACCAATGCAATTGCAATTAAGGAAGGTAACCATGATACCGCGCCGAGATCTTGAAGTGAAGGACGTGATTGTTTTGTAAAAACCACTCCTGTAACAAAGCCGGTTAATGTTATTAGGGGTAAGGATTTTACCCCAATGGCATAACATTGTTTTTTTAATTCAGTGAATTCAAAGGGGCGTTTGAATGCTTCTCTGAAATATCTTCCTGCAAATTGGAATGCAGAATAAACACCCAGAAAAAAAGGATCCAGATTTTTCGATATAACATAGGCTTTTCGGTTTGTTTTCATACACACCGGATGTTACAAAATATCTGGATCAATATTTCTGGGCATTTATTTAAAAATTGCATAAACCGACAAAAAAGGCCGGATATTTTTTATAATAGGATGATAAGTAAAATAACAATAATGATAAGTGCTGCACCGCTGGAAATGTAAATACCTGCATTATCACTGGAGTTACGAGCACTTGAATCATACATTTTTGAGCTACTGTCGCTAGATGCCAAATTCTCCTCTGTTGGAGTAATGTCCTTGTTTTCCTTATTTAATTTAGATGATTCCTTTTCACTTAATCTGTTTTCAATTGGTTGGTCAGCTACCTTATTGGCGCTTGTGGAATTAGCCGCATTAATAACATTGGTGTTGAGGGCTAATAGGGCAAAGAATGCTACTGGAATTAACTTTTTCATTTTTTTTTTAGTTTAGTTTATTAAATAAAGTTATAATCTGTTGAGTTTTACCCAACAAGTTCTCCAAACATAAAAACAAAATTCAGTCCAAATACAATTAAGTTATTAATACATTTCAACTTATTTTACTTTTTATCAATGTGGTGTTACTACCGGAGTATTCATAACTTTTCAAAATTTTCACAAATGGCTGCATAACTAGTTTGATATAAAATCAGGTACGGGGAATTAAATCCACGAATAGCAGGTTAGGTTGGGCAATAATTTACTCAATATTTAAAAATTCTATTATAACTGCCTGATGCCACAAATGTTTAGATCGAACTTCTAATTATTTGATAAAGGTCATTTATCCTTTTTGCGAAATAAAACAGGAGCTACCTTTAATTCTCCGTTTTCTTTCGTGGCTTTTAGATTTATGCTTATTCCAACCTTGGCATCCTCATTTTTAAACTCCGTAATAAGATCTGCTTCTTTCGCATTCAGACTTTTAAGTGGCACTTTTATAAATAATTCGGTATTATCTTTAAAACTGTATACGCCATTCACATACAGCGTCATCATATTGCTTTTTATTTCCATTTCTGAGATGGTCATATCATTTCCCATTTGCGAAATGTCGGCATTAAGTTCTGCAAACTGAATATCCGAAAAATCCTTCTTCTTAAATACATTTTTTGATATCTGATTTAAAGCCTCCATATTTATTAATTCACCTCCTTTAAGCGTGAGCGCATATTCACCACTTATTGATGAAGGTATTGGTTTTAAATCTTTAGTTAAATTTGAATTAAATTTAATTTCAGCATCTAATGATCCTTTTAAATTTGTTGAGATGATGGCAGTTTGTTGCAAATTTTCCAGTTGGTAAAAGAGTTCGCTTATATTGGCACCTTTAATATCTGACCTTAAACTTACTGTTGGATTGTTTGTACCAATTCCCTGCATGTTGCCGTTTAGAATAAATCTTCCGTTGGCTATAGTGGTAGAAAGATCTTCGCAGTTAATATAAGTATTCCCAAGAATGATCTTCCCCTTCACATTTTGAGCCTTTAATTTATGGTATGTAACCTTTTGAGCATCTAATGAAATGTTGCCTTTTAAATTTTCCAAAAGCGAATTTACGGTGTTAGAAATGCGTTTTGTAGGGGCACTTTGTTTTTGTTGTTTTACTACCGGTTTTTTAAAATTGTCAAGATTAAAATGATTGGTTTGTAATGCTACATCAGCCTGCAACTTCGCATTGGGAAAAAAGAACAGATATATAAAGTCTGATACATTTCCATTTAAATTAACCAAATTACTATTAATATTCATTGAAAGTGCAGTAATAAACATTGTTTTTTCATTAAAAGAAATATTCCCGTTAATGCTGTTCACATCTAATTGTTTGTTGGCAAACCTACAGGAAGCATTGCTAATTTGGGCGCTTCCGGTTATCACTGCATCCATGGAATCCTTATCTTTTTCAAGATATCCATAGGCCTTCCCCTTTAAATTCACATCAAAATTTAATTTCCCGCCTGTAAACAAGACTGCAGAAGTATCAAGAGCAGGATTTGCTTCACGAAGTGAAAAATTGCTGCTGATATGAACGGACATATAAGGATCGGTAAAGTCGGTTACCCGCATGTCCATTAAAAAAGGAATTCCCTCGTATTTACCTTTAAAATCTGTGAAGGTAATACCACTATTAATTTCATTATTTATCAATGTATCTGACAAATGATTAAAATAATGACCGGTAAGCGAATCTACTTCAAAGTTTTTAGAAGGTGTATTAAATACATTGTCTTTTACTTTAAAATGAATGTCAATATCCATTGGTAATGCAGGGTTAAATGCGCCTTCAATATTTAATGTTGCAGCAATAGGCTTTTCAAATTTGTAACCCTTCAATTTATCGCTGGTGTATTTACTCACCAACGTGGAAGCGTAGTCTATATTAATTTTTTTAGTATTTATTTCCAAAGTGAGATATGGTGTAATACCTGGTGTGATTGATCCCTTGGCTGCAAATAAACGTTTATCCATTTCAATTTCAGAAGGCTCTATTTCAACAGATCTTTTTTCTCTGTGCCATACCAGATTTAATTTTGTTTGAATTGTTTTATTTGTTAAACAACTTCCGCGTTCCGGCTTAAAAGTAAGTCCGTCAATATACAATTTATCTTTAGTAGTTATTATGCTCGAAGTATCATTATGATTAAGTTTCCCAAAACTGTCCTTAACCGTAAGACTAAAATCTTTACCTCTTGCCGTATCTCTGAAATTCAAGTGGACATTTTCAAGATATATTCTGCTTATCAAAACAGCATCCATATCTTTTTCTTCCGGTATTTCTTCTTTTGGTTTGCGCTTGACTAAGTTTTTCGTATTAACAAGTCCATCTTGCATCCGAATCAGGTTAATTTCAGCATCCTTAACACTAATCGCTCTTAATTCTATAGTTTTTCTCAACAAAGCAAATACCCGGATCTGAAGGTAGATACGTTTTGCAGTGAAAATTTTTAAATTGTGTTCATTATATCTCGCATCCTTTACAACAACATCCTTAACTGCTAATGAAAAATGAGGGAAATGGTCAAAAATGGTTATATCAATATCCCCAATAATTACTTCACCATTTACTTGTTCATTTATAGATTCAGTGATGAGGGTTTCTATTCTACCCATATTCGCCTTTAAAATAAAATATCCGGCTATAATTAGCACCAACCCTATGGTTGAAATGACCGCCGCTATTCGTAAAGCGCGTTTCTTATTGGGTTTTGAGATATGGTATTTTGGAAATTTCAAAACTGTTTTTGAATATTGATCTGTTTACAAATTAACGACCGTATTACTAAATTATTTTAATTTTTTACGGATGAACATATATAACCCAACTAAAATTACTCCAATTGCAAGAATAAACCATCCGTAGTACATATTCATTATTTATTTATTAAAAATAGTGATTTTAATTTAATTTTCTGATTACAGGTGCAGCTTAGAGGTTCTTCTTTTAAAGGAAGAACGGCTCTCCTTAAAAAAAGGAGAACCGTTCTTAATATTATTCAATTATTGTTCATTCAAATATTACATTCATTTCAACTCTTCTGTTCAACTGTCTGCCTTCAGTCGTACCATTGTCGCCAATTGGTTTTGTTTCACCATAATATTCAGTTACTAATTTATCAGCTTTAACACCTTTGCTGATCAAATAATTTTTAACTGATGTTGCTCTATTGCTCGACAATGTCATATTGCTCTTATCTGTACCAACGTTATCGGTATGACCTGCAATTCTTAAACCATAAGAAGGTTTATTGATCAATAAACTTGCAAGTTCATTCAATGATGCATAAGAAGAAGAACGAATGATATCTTTTCCTGTTTCGAATTCAAGATTGTCGAATGCAAGCTTTAAAATAGCTTCTTCTTTTTCTTCTAATTTAGGAC
>JAYSYX010000131.1:0-4551 GCA_043727235.1 Bacteroidota bacterium | reverse complement strand
CTTATCCTTTGGCAAGTTGCTGAGTTGTTCGATAACATGTGTGAACTCATCATATATTCCGGCTTTATGCGATGCCGACAAATAATTGGACAAAGCATCAATGTAATTATGATTCACATTAAATTTATGTTGCGGATAAATATTAAAAAGTTCAACTATTTGTTTATTGTATTCGAAATAACCTGAAATATCTCCACCAATCTTACAGATCAAACTATGACTCCGCAAAAAAGAAATTTTTTCCATAAATGTTTTAAGTGAATTAAAGTCCTGCAACAGGGCATGATCTTTATACGCATTAAAATCTTTCAAAATCGATTTATCATTCAGTAACGGATCTATAATTAATTGTGCCCAAAGGTTATATGAAATACGACCAAGTTCTGCTTCATTGTTCAGAAATTTCAATACTGTTACCTCCTCCTCATGTATCTCCTCAATTTTGCGAATTGGGTCCCCTCCTGTATATTTTAGAGCATATACACGTTCCCGTTGAATAATTGCTAACAATAAATACATCAAATCATGTGTATAGGCTAACTCCTTTGCACGTTTCATTGTTTTTGCCCGCATACCTATCAACCCCTTCTCCGTATAATATAATTCATCCTGTATCAAGTCAAATACTTCTGAGGCAACATCTTTTTCCGAACGGTAAAGCCGCATACTCTTCATGATCATATCCTGCAGATATACCTTGGTACGCGGTAACATTTCAATCTCAGACTTTACCTTTAATTTCTTTTTTAAAAGCTGTTCGTCATACTCCCCCTCCTGATCATCGATGAGGTCGAAGACCTTTAAATAGGATTTTTCCTTTCGGGCACCTTGACGGTCTGCAAAGAGTCTGAAATATCGTTTTTCACTCGAATTCAGTGATTTTATCAGTAAAAAGAGGTCATCTCCAGGGATATTCATGGATCAATTGAATGTTTTGTAAATATAAACACTTAAACCACTTACCTGAAGTTATAAAGACATTATTTGCAATTATATTTCTGTAAGCCAATGATAACAGCTGGTTTGGATGAATTATATATTAAATAATTATAAATATGTTTCTCAGAAATAGTATAATCCACCAAAATTTGGTTTCCGTACCCCTATGACACAAAATACCTTTGGTTCTGTAATCAAAACAACACGACAATGAAAAAAAATTTACATCACTTCGAAACGGATTTGCTGAACCCTGTAGCATTCAGCGAACGCGAAACTCAAATTCTGCAATTAATTGCTTTAGGTAAAACCTCTAAGGAAATTGCAGATGAACTGTATCTGACTACAAACACTGTCGATTCACACCGACGGAGAATGATCAAAAGGGTAAAAGCTAAAAACATTTTCGGTGTATTCAACTACACCATGCGATTTGGCATACTCAATCCAATGATATTCAGTGACCCTTATTTAGTATAATAATCAGAAACACACAATCTGCTATCCCAAACTTATTATTCTCTCCTAAGGCTGTGAAACAAAGCCGCTCTAACCTTAGAGCGGCTTTTATTTTTTATGAATGTCTGCGGTATATTTGCAACCGGCAATGGAAATTTTTGAATATATATTTTACCTTGGTGTAATTAATATTGTTTTTTCGGCAGGCTGGAAGATCTTAGCTACCATAATTTCGTCATTGTTGAATGATATTGGAATCAACAAGGAGACTTCTTTTCTAGTATTTAAAACGCTTGGTTATTATATACTTGTTTCTATGGCCGCAATGGTTACGGTTACACATATGGAACAAACCTATAGCCTTGCAGCAATGGCGTATGCCATAACCGGTACCTTTGTAATTTATGCCACCATTGCAAGCAATCTTGAACGCAACAGATGGCGAGCTGTGATGAATTATGAAAGAAAACGTATTCGTGTAATGCGTTTCGACGGATATTTGCTAATGGCATCTATAGTATTATTCATTGTAACTCTGTTAAAACCTGAAATCGCAAATATCCCTCCCCATACATGGATATTAACAACTATTGATAAAATATTTAACACTTCTATTCTAAAATATATCATTGGATTTTTTGCTTTCTTCTATATGCTCAATATTATTTTCAGAGGTATAAAAGCTTCAGATGAAGTGTTTGCCTTGTTGTTTAATCGCAAACGAAATAAAACAAATACAGGCACTCCTAATGATGATGGCACTTATACGGAATACGAAGAGATTACCGACGACAGAACAACACTTCCAAAATAATTTTATTCAACAAGCCGTTTAGTAAAAATCAAAATGGTGAGATCCACACTTTTCTTCTTAGTTTTTATTATCTGTAGTTCTCTTTATGGACAACAGGTGCAATGGGCTTCGAGTGTTATTCGTTTTTCTACAGAATATTCCAGAACTCAATATTCGGCAAAACAAGTGATAGGGAAACCAAACAAATTACCCGCTTCCGGTGAAAGTATGGTTGCCTGGGCAGCATCAACACCTGATAACCCATCCGGTGAATTTATTCAGGTGGGATTTGCAAATCCTCAGAAAGTAAAACAGATCGGGGTTGGCGAAAATAATTGTCCCGGATCCGTTAAAGAAATTATATTATTTTCAACCGACGGGAAAAAATATTCTGTATTTAAAAACGATACCATTACACCGCAATTTACTTCCGGGGGAAGAATATTCAGAGTTTTTATTCCCCTTACCGATTATTTGGTAAGCGAGGTAAAAGTGATTTTAAATACTAAAGCTATTCCCGGAATGAATCAAATAGATTGTATCGGGATCTCAGAATCTGAGGAACCCATTAAAGCAAAAATTAATGAAGCTGCATATAAGGAAGAAGTTCCCGATCCTGAAAATCTCGGACCTGCCGTGAACTCTAATGCAGATGATATGTTTGCCTTTATTGCCCCAGATGGAAAAACACTTTACTTCGCACGAAAAAATTATATTGAAAATACCGGCGATGCACTTCGGGATGATATTTATGTTTCTTTTCTCGAAAACGGAAAATGGACACAGGCAAAAAATATAGGTAAACCATTAAATAACGAACAACACAATTATGTTTCTTGGATTAGTCCTGACGGGAATAATTTACTCCTCGCAAATAATTATGAAAAAGTTAAACAAGATATTTCTGTTTCAAAGAGAAATGATAATGGATGGTCGTTTCCTAAAGCATTAAAAATAAATGATTTTTACAACGACAACGAATTTTCTTGTTATCATATGAATACAGAAGGCAATGTAATATTGATGAATATTGTAAGACCCGACACCTATGGTGATATGGATATTTATATTAGTAGGTTACAACAAAACGGTGTATGGACCGAACCTAAAAATATAGGAAATTCCATTAATTCTGCTGCTGTTGAGGGTAGTGTTTTTATTGCCGCAGATAATAAAACAATTTATTTTGCATCCAATGGCATAAGCGGATATGGTGGTTATGATATGTTCATGAGCAAACGTCTCGACGATACCTGGCTAAACTGGAGCGAACCCGTTAATTTGGGAAAAAAAATAAATTCTACCGGCCACGATTATTATTATACCATACCTGCAAGTGGTGATTATGCATATTTTTCTTCCACAAATAATTCTTACGGAAAAGCAGATCTTTTTCGCATAAAATTGCCGGATATATTGCAACCGGAACCTGTTACCTTAATGAAGGGTAAAATATTGGACGCAGAAACTAAAAAAGAGATCAATGCTGAAATTGAATTTGGAGGTTTGATAAGTGAAGAACCCAAAGGAATTGCAACAACTACGGAAGGCGGTTATCAGATAATTATACCTGAGGATAATTATAATGTTACTATTAAAAAACAGGGGTATTTTCCAGTTACTAAAACACTGGAAGAAAATTTAGATTTCGAAGAGCAGGATTATAATACGGAAGATGAACTGGAAACAATTAAACACGATATTAAAACCGAATTACGTGTTGAATTAAAGACAAAACCATTATCGGAGGATGAATTGATAAAGGAAGTAAATAAACGTGTTGACGAAGAATTAACATCAACAACTACAATGGAAAAGGACAGCATTATTAAAGAAATAACAGGTGAATTAAAAACAACATCCGATACACTCTACTCAGAGGTGACAGAAGATATTGAAATGATTCCCATTCGTGAAGGAACAATAATAAGACTGGATAATATTTTCTTTGAGGCAAATAAATCGAATCTTATGGATGAATCATTTATTGCTTTGGATGAAGTTGTGGAATTTTTGAAGAGCAATCCTAATATATATGTGGAAATAGGTGGCCACACCAATGGTTTGCCAAATGATGATTTTTGTTTTAAATTATCCAATGCAAGAGCAAAAAGTGTTACTGAATATCTTATTTCCAAAGGATTAAAACCTGATCATATCACATGGAAAGGATATGGTAAAACGGAACCTATCGCAGATAATGCAACGGTTGCAGGACGCAAAAAAAACCAAAGGGTGGAACTCAAGATCATTAGTGTGGAGTAATATTTCTGCTTTCGGAAAATTTCTATAAAATTTACTCTTATTTCCTTTATACTTCCATTTATGTCGCCGCAATCAATTATTTTAGCCTTTCTAAA